>NZ_JBFUFK010000041.1:0-73509 GCF_056403475.1 Rhizobium sp. P2_G9
TCGATTACTCGACGATGGAGGCGACGATGCCGGCGCCGACGGTACGGCCGCCTTCGCGGATAGCGAAGCGCAGCTTCTCTTCCATCGCGATCGGAACGATCAGCTCGACGTCAACGGCCACGTTGTCGCCCGGCATGACCATTTCCGTGCCTTCCGGAAGCGTGACGATACCCGTCACGTCCGTCGTGCGGAAGTAGAACTGCGGGCGATAGTTGGTGAAGAACGGCGTATGACGGCCACCCTCTTCCTTCGTCAGGATGTAGGCTTCCGCCTTGAACTTCTTGTGCGGCTTGACCGAACCCGGCTTGCACAGGATCTGGCCACGCTCGACGCCGTCACGGGTGACGCCACGCAGCAGCGCACCGATGTTGTCGCCTGCCTGGCCCTGGTCGAGCAGCTTGCGGAACATTTCCACGCCGGTCACGGTCGTCTTGGTGGTCGGGCGGATGCCGACGATCTCGACTTCTTCGCCAACCTTGACAATGCCGCGCTCGACACGACCGGTCACGACCGTACCGCGGCCGGAGATCGAGAACACGTCTTCGATCGGCAGCAGGAACGGCATGTTGATCGGACGCTCAGGCGTCGGGATGTAGGCGTCGACAGCAGCCATCAGTTCGCGGATCGCGTCTTCACCGATCTTCTTGTCGCTATCTTCGAGAGCGGCCAGAGCCGAACCCTTGACGATCGGAATTTCGTCGCCCGGGAATTCGTAGGACGACAGCAGTTCGCGCACTTCGAGCTCGACGAGTTCGAGAAGCTCGGCGTCATCGACCTGGTCGACCTTGTTGAGGAACACCACGATCGCCGGAACGCCAACCTGACGGGCGAGCAGGATGTGCTCGCGGGTCTGCGGCATCGGGCCGTCGGCAGCCGAGCAAACCAGGATCGCGCCRTCCATCTGCGCAGCACCGGTGATCATGTTCTTCACATAGTCGGCGTGGCCGGGGCAGTCGACGTGAGCATAGTGGCGGGCAGCCGTCTCGTATTCGACGTGAGCGGTCGAGATCGTGATGCCACGGGCCTTCTCTTCCGGTGCAGCGTCGATCTGGTCATACGCCTTGTATTCGCCGAAATACTTGGTGATCGCAGCGGTCAGCGACGTCTTGCCATGGTCAACGTGACCAATCGTGCCAATGTTCACGTGCGGCTTGTTCCGCTCGAATTTTCCTTTTGCCATTTTTGGCTCCTTAATTCCCAAGCCTCTCGAAGAGGCTGTGATTTCACATCAATTCGTAAATATTCCGATCAACGCTGACCGGAATATTTGGCCTGGATTTCCTGGGCGACGTTGGCCGGAACCGGCGCGTAGTGATCGAAGGTCATCGAATACTGAGCGCGGCCCTGCGACATCGAGCGCAACTTGTCGACATACTTGAACATGTTGGCGAGCGGCACGTGAGCGTTGATCACGACCGAGACGCCACGCGATTCCTGGCCCTGGATCTGGCCGCGACGAGCGTTCAAGTCGCCGATGCAGTCGCCGACATAATCTTCCGGCGTCACGACTTCGACCTTCATGATCGGCTCAAGCAACTGTGCGCCGGCCTTCTTCGCTGCTTCACGGAAGCAGGCGCGGGAGGCGATTTCGAAGGCGAGAACCGACGAGTCGACGTCATGGTAGGCGCCGTCGATCAGGGCAGCCTTGACGCCCAGCATCGGGAAGCCTGCCAGCGGACCGGAAGACAGAACGCTTTCGATACCCTTTTGAACGCCCGGGATGTATTCCTTCGGAACGGCACCACCGACGATCTTGGATTCGAACTTGAACTCTTCGCCTTCCGGGTTCGGCCCGAAGACGATCTTGACGCGCGCGAACTGGYCCGAACCACCCGACTGCTTCTTGTGGGTATAGTCTTCGGTGTGTTCGCGGGTCAGCGTCTCGCGATAGGCAACCTGAGGCTCGCCAACATTGGCTTCGACCTTGAATTCGCGACGCATGCGGTCGACGATGATGTCGAGATGCAATTCGCCCATGCCGGCGATGATCGTCTGGCCGGATTCTTCGTCGGTCTTGACGCGGAAAGACGGGTCTTCGGCAGCGAGGCGATTGAGCGCGAGGCCCATCTTTTCCTGGTCGCCCTTGGACTTCGGCTCGATGGCGATCTGAATGACCGGCTCGGGGAATTCCATGCGCTCGAGGATAACAGGCTTCAGCGGGTCGCAGAGTGTGTCACCGGTGGTGGACTCCTTGAGGCCGGCGAGGGCGACGATGTCGCCTGCAAAGGCTTCCTCGATGTCTTCGCGCGAGTTGGAGTGCATCTGCAGCATGCGGCCGACGCGTTCGCGCTTGTCCTTGACGGTGTTGAGAACCGACGTGCCCTTTTCGAGCTTGCCCGAATAGACGCGGCAGAAGGTCAGCGAACCGACGAAGGGGTCGTTCATGATCTTGAACGCGAGCATGGAGAGCGGCTCGTTGTCGTCGGCATGACGATCGATTTCTTTTTCGGTCTTGAAGTCGATGCCCTTGATCGAGGGAATGTCGATCGGCGACGGCAGGAATTCGACGACGGCGTCGAGCAGCGGCTGCACGCCCTTGTTCTTGAAGGCAGAGCCGCAGAACATCGGGAAGAACTTGACGTCGATCGTACCACGGCGGATGAGCGCGCGAATCTGATCGTTGTCGGGCATGTTGCCTTCGAGATAGGCTTCCATCGCCGCTTCGTCGATCTCGACCACGGTCTCGATCATCTTCTCACGGAACTCTTCGGCGCGAGCCTTGAGGTCGTCCGGAATCTCGACGACGTCCCAGAGGGCGCCGAGCGACTCGTCGCGCCACACGAGCGCGTTCATCTCGATCAGGTCGACAACGCCCTTGAATTCGGTTTCAGCGCCGATCGGCAGCTGGCAGACGACGGCTGTGGCGCCGAGGCGGCTCTTGATCATCTCGACGGAGCGGTAGAAGTCCGCGCCGGTCTTGTCCATCTTGTTGCAGAAGATCATCCGCGGAACGTTGTACTTGTCGGCCTGACGCCAGACAGTTTCCGTCTGCGGTTCGACACCGGCATTCGCATCGAGCAGCGCAACGGCGCCGTCGAGCACGCGCAGCGAACGTTCGACTTCGATGGTGAAGTCGACGTGGCCGGGGGTGTCGATGATGTTGAAGCGGCGCATCTTGCCGTCACGGCCCTTCCAGAAGGTCGTGGTCGCGGCAGACGTAATCGTGATGCCGCGTTCCTGCTCCTGCTCCATCCAGTCCATCGTGGCAGCGCCGTCGTGGACTTCGCCGATCTTGTGGGACTTGCCGGTGTAGTACAGGATACGCTCAGTCGTCGTCGTCTTGCCGGCGTCGATATGCGCCATGATACCGAAATTGCGGTAGTCTTCGATCTTATATTCGCGAGCCATTTTGGGACTGCCTTCCTTCGATGATTACCAGCGATAGTGCGAGAACGCACGGTTGGCTTCCGCCATCTTATGCGTGTCTTCGCGCTTCTTGACGGCAGAGCCACGATTGTTGGCAGCGTCGAGGATTTCGCCGCAAAGGCGGTCGACCATGGTGGTCTCGTTGCGCTTGCGGGCGGCAGTGATCAGCCAGCGGATAGCCAGCGCCTGGCGGCGCTCCGGACGGACGTCGACCGGAACCTGGTAGGTTGCACCACCAACGCGGCGCGAACGGACTTCGACATGCGGCGCGATATTGTCGAGCGCAGTATGGAAGAGGCCGATCGGCTCAGCTTTGGCCTTGCTCTGGGCAGCGTCGAAGGCGCTGTAAACGATCGTTTCAGCGACAGACTTCTTGCCATCATACATGATGGCGTTCATGAACTTCGTGACGATCAAATCGCCGAACTTCGGGTCCGGATTGATCTCGCGCTTTTCTGCTTTATGACGTCGGGACATATTTCTCGTCTCTCAACTGGAGCAATTCTTACTTCGGACGCTTCGCGCCGTACTTCGAGCGGCGCTGCTTGCGGTTCTTGACACCCTGGGTATCGAGAACGCCGCGGATGATGTGGTAGCGCACGCCCGGAAGGTCCTTGACGCGGCCGCCGCGGATCATGACCACGGAATGTTCCTGCAGGTTATGGCCTTCACCGGGGATATAGCCGATGACTTCGAACTGATTGACCAGACGGATCTTCGCGACCTTACGCAGAGCCGAGTTCGGCTTCTTCGGAGTGGTCGTGTAGACGCGGGTGCACACACCACGCTTCTGCGGGTTCTCCTGCAGGGCAGGAACCTTGTTGCGCTTGACCTGTGCCTGACGCGGCTTGCGGATCAGCTGGTTTACGGTAGGCATGAAACCATCCTTAAAACTGTTTTCCTCACTCCTTGCGGAGCATGTTCTTGCCGTTGCCGGCACAGAGCACATGAACGATCATACGCAAAACCGGATCGATCCGCCTGACGTGGCAGATGACCCGAATCAAACAGAGGATGCCCGTTAAGAGCATCATGCGTGCAGCGATCGTGTTTCAACGTGCTATGACGAACCTTGTTTGGGGCGAACTCCAGGACGCGTCGTCCCGAACCAGCCAGCCCCACATCGGCTCTGATGGCGCGGGAAATAAAGCCATTCCCCCGTTACGTCAAGGCCCCGGACAAGATTTTGTCGTCAAAACCCTGGAATGCCCGCCTTGCGCGGCTTGCATGGCGTCCTGAGGCACTAATTTGGGCGTCAATGTCATCATATTCCAGAAGCGGCGGACGAAAAAGACAATATTTCATTGTCTCAGACAGCGTGAGTCCTTATCTTGCGGGGAAATGAGCGGGCGCTTTAAGCGTTTGTACCATTTCGATTCTATAGAGAGTCGCAGTCGAGTCCTGCCGGCCACGGTTTTCCATCTGCCCTGCCCGCATTCCACAGGAGAATCAGTCATGGAAGAACCCGTCAACGACAACGAGCCGCGGCACGGTTTCGTCTTCATCATCATCGGCAAGGCCTATGCGGACGCAGACGGCGAAGGCATCGACATTCATATCCTGCTGCGCGCTCCCGATGACGACACCGCCGTCCGCGATGCCCTCAATGCCCTCTCCGAAGAAGGTTTCCACGAGGCGGACCTCGACCAGATCGGCACGCTGATGGGCGAACCGGACGAGGAGCCGCATCTGTCGGCCTATCAGGGCGCTCTCGAAGGAGAGATCTCGATCATCCGCTTCAATTGAGGGCCTGATCCGTCAATCGTCGCGTTTGCTGGTATCATGCGCCATGCGGTCGCAGAGAGATTATCGATTTTCTTCGGCCGCATCACACCATTGTCATCGAGCTCAAACAATCACTTGGTAGGAACAGCGGTCCGCCTTCCAAGGGAGCTCTCCATGGCCAACATCACCAAAATCCTTGCCGCCGGCATTATCGCCTTCGGCCTCGTCTCGCCCGTCTTCGCCGAAGATGCCAAGCCCTTCGCCGATAATCGGGAAATCGATCTCACCCAGTTGCTCGCGCCGCCGCCGGCCAATGATTCCGAGCTGACCAAGGAAGAGATTGGCGAATTGCTCACTATCCAAGTCACGCGCACCAAGGCGATGGAAGAGCGCGCCATCGCCGACGCGGAAGAAGACATCTGGAGATTCTCCGACGTCATCGACAATCCGAAGTTCACCAAGGAGAACCTGCCGAAATTCGCGGCCTTCTTCGATCGCGTCGCCGCTACCGAAGGCGCAGTGGTCGATCCGGCCAAGGATGTCTGGAAGCGTCCTCGCCCGCATCTGCTCTATCCCGAGCTTGTAAAGCCGGTGGTAAAACTGTCGAAGTCGGGCTCCTATCCGTCCGGCCATGCAACGGTCGGCACGCTGATGGGCATCGTCCTCGCCGAAATGGTGCCGGAAAAGAAGGCGGCGATCATGGACCGCGCTTGGGAATATGCCCATAACCGCGAAATCGGCGGCATCCACTATCGGTCCGACATCGAGGCCGGGCGCATTGCTGGCACCGTAATCGCTGCCACGATCATGACGCATCCTGACTACAAGGCAGAATATGACGCCGCCAAGGAAGAACTGCGCAAGACGCTCGGCCTGAACTAAAACCGTCGTCTGTTGCTCGAAGCCGCCGACGCACGCCGGCGGCTTTCTTGCCACTCGTTCATGCGAGGCGACGATCTCGTCAAACTGCACGAATTCCTGCGCAAGGCGCCGCCGCAGCATTGTGTTGCAGGGCACCTTCCGCAAATATTTCAGGACAGGATGAAATCGTTGGCAGTCAGTGTAATAGCGCCCTTCAGTACGAGATCGAAGTCCGCCCCAGTCTGCCCGTCGACATCACCGTAAACTATGGTGTATTCACCCTGCTGCGTATTCACGATCGTGAAATGCACTTCCCCTTGGGCGGCCGTACCGCCCTCTCCCTTGAACTGCAATCCGCCAATGCCGCTGAAATCGATCTTGTCGTCTTGGGCTTGGGAGAAATCGGCGATGTAATCTCGGTGTCCCTGCTCGGTACCAATCGCCTGGGCATTGTTGAAGACGAACGTGTCTGCACCGGTGCCGCCATAGAACTGCTGCACGCCCGTACCCGCAACCAGCGTATCGTCGCCCGAATTGCCCGCGGCCCAGCCGTCGGCAGAGCCCAGCTTGATCGTGTCATCGAAGGCTGAGCCGGCGATCGCCTCGATGCTCTTCGTCGTTTCCGTATTGCCAAATCCATCGTCGATGATCTGGCCGCCGGACTTCGTCATATCGACATTGACGCCATGCTCGCCGATATTGGTGGACCAGTAGAAACTCACCACATCAACGCCGCCACCCCCATTATAGCTGTCCTTGCCGGCCAAACCATGGAACTCGTTAACTGAGCCATCGCCGACGAAGGTGTCATTTTTCGCCGTGCCGTCGACATCCCAGATGTTCTTGACCGTGTCCTTGTCGCCGAAGCCATCAATGATATAGCCCTTGTCGAGCCGGGCATTGATGCCGGCATCTGCGCCATAGACTGCGTCGCGGTCATAGCGCGCGGTATTCTCGCCGGCGCCTCCGTCGATGACATCCTTGCCCTTCAGGCCCATGAAGGATTCGTCCGCACTGCCGCCGGTCATCTTGTCATTGAAAATAGATCCGCGCAGTTCTTCGATACTGCCGGTCAGCTTGTCCTTGCCGCCCCAACTGTCCGTGATCACACCGGTTGCGAGGTTCGCGGTAATTCCATGTTTCGCGTCGGAGAAGAAATAGGTATCCTCGTAGCTAACCGTGTCGAATCCGGCACCGCCCTTGAATGTATCGTTGCCTTCCGAACCACTGGCGAATCCGCCCATCCTGCCGAAGGTGATCATATCGTTTCCATGATCGGTGCCGACGCTCATCGTGTCTATGACGGTGTTGCTGCCGTAGATCTTGTCGTTGCCAGCGGAAAGCGCGCTCAGGAAATTGAATATGCTTGGAWCGCTCGCCAGCGCGCTCGCCACGGTCTTGGCAATGTAATCTCCGCCCGTGACCGAAAGCAAAGTGCCGTCATCGGCGTTGTCGAACGTGACGGACTTGATGGAGCCTGCGGTGACGGCGTTGCCTTTTGTCTTGAGGCCGCTGCCCGTCAGCGTGACGGTGTCGCCATTCTTGTCTTCATAGACGACCTGCGTCGTCGAGTGCGACTTGAGCTCCAGGCTCGCATCGTCATAGACATCCTGCAACTGCGTGAATTGCGGCAACGCATCGCCGAATTTGAACACTGCCATCTCAACCTCCCGCCCATTGTACCAACGGCGACCCCGATCGCGCTGCTACAATAGACCGAAAGATTTCGTTAACAATTAGACCTGCTGACGCAGGCGCTATACGAGGTTGGATTTCTTGAACAAAGTACGTCGAAGCCACCAAAAAGAAAAAGCCGCCGAAATTGCTCTCGGCGGCTTTCCATTATTCTAGATTGTCGTTCGCTTACTCTGCGGCCGGAGCCTGCTCTTCCGAGTTCAGGTTCTGCAGCATCGGGGTAGCATCCGAAGCGCCTGAACCACGCTTGCGCTCTTCGAGGATCATGTCGTCGCGGGCCATGGCGATCCGGCGGATCTGGGTCATGGTGCCGCCCGTACCGGCCGGGATCAGACGACCGACGATGACGTTTTCCTTGAGACCCTGCAGCGTGTCGCGCTTGCCGGCAATCGCAGCTTCCGTCAGCACCTTCGTCGTTTCCTGGAAGGAAGCGGCGGAGATGAAGGACGGCGTCTGCAGCGACGCCTTGGTGATGCCGAGAAGAACCGGCTCGCCATAAGCGGGCTTCTTGCCTTCCTCGACCAGGCGTTCGTTGACCTCTTCCAGTTCGATCCGGTCGACATTGTCGCCCGTGATATAGCCGGAATCGCCCTGCTCGGTGATCTCGACCTTCTGCAGCATCTGGCGAACGATCACCTCGATGTGCTTGTCGTTGATCAACACGCCCTGCAGACGGTAGACTTCCTGGATTTCGTTGACCAGGTAGGAAGCCAGAGCCTCCACGCCCTTGATCGCCAGAATGTCATGCGGCGCCGGGTTGCCGTCGAGGATGTAGTCGCCCTTCTCGATGAAGTCGCCTTCCTGCAGATGGAAAGGCTTGCCCTTCGGGATCAGGTATTCGACCGGCTCGACACCGTCTTCCGCCGGCTCGATGATGACGCGACGCTTGTTCTTGTAGTCGCGGCCGAGGCGGATCGTACCATCGATTTCGGCGATGATCGCATGATCCTTCGGACGGCGGGCTTCGAACAGTTCCGCGACGCGCGGCAGACCACCGGTGATGTCCTTGGTCTTGGCGCTTTCCATCGGCGAACGGGCGAGCACGTCACCCTGGCTGACCTTCTGGCCCGGCTCGACCGAAAGAATGGCCTCGACGGACAGGAAGTAGCGGGCATCACCACCACGGCTAAGCTTCAGGATATGGCCGGACTCATCCTTGAGGACAATGGCAGGCTTCAGGTCGGAACCACGCGGGGTCGAACGCCAGTCGATGACCTGGCGCTTGGTGATACCCGTGCTTTCGTCGGTCGATTCCGTCACCGACAGACCGTCGACGACATCTTCGAACTCGATCCGGCCGCTGACTTCGGTCAGCATCGGACGGGTATAGGGATCCCATTCCGCAAGGCGCTGGCCGCGCCTGACCTTGTCGCCTTCGTCCACATGCAGGCGCGAGCCGTAGGCGACGCGCTGCGAGGAACGTTCCACGCCGCGTTCGTCCAGGATCGTCACCGAAATGTTGCGGCCCATGGCAACCAGGTTGCCGTCGGAGTTGCGCAGCACATTGCGGTTCTTGATCTGGATCGTGCCTTCATAGGACGCTTCCAGGAACGACTGGTCGACCACCGTTGCCGTACCGCCCAGGTGGAAGGTACGCATGGTGAGCTGCGTGCCCGGCTCGCCGATCGACTGCGCGGCAATGACGCCCACAGCTTCGCCGATATTGACGGGGGTACCGCGTGCAAGGTCGCGGCCGTAGCAGACGCCGCAGACGCCGGTGCGGATTTCACAGGTCAGTGCCGAACGGATGCGGACGGACTGGATACCAGCCTTTTCGATCGTGACGACATTGGCTTCATCGATCATCTTGCCGGCATCGACGATACGCTCGCCGGTGACCGGGTTGTCGATGTCATCCAGGGCCGTGCGGCCGAGGATGCGCTGGCCGATCGAGGCCACGACCTGACCGGCATCGACGATTGCCGTCATGGTCAGACCCGACTGGGTGCCGCAATCGACATGCGTGACGATGCAATCCTGCGCCACGTCGACGAGACGACGCGTCAGGTAGCCCGAGTTCGCAGTCTTCAGCGCGGTGTCGGCCAGACCCTTGCGGGCGCCGTGGGTCGAGTTGAAGTACTCGTTGACGGTCAGGCCTTCCTTGAAGTTCGACGTGATCGGCGTTTCGATGATCGAGCCATCCGGCTTGGCCATCAGGCCGCGCATGCCGCCGAGCTGCGACATCTGCTTCGGCGAACCGCGGGCACCCGAGTGGCTCATCATATAGATCGAGTTCATCTGCTTCTGGCGACCATCCTCGCGGAATTCGACAGCCTTCAGACGCTCCATCATCTTTTCGGCGACCTTTTCAGTCGCCTTGCCCCAGGCGTCGACAACCTTGTTGTACTTTTCGCCCTGGGTGATCAGACCGTCATTGTACTGCTGCTCGTATTCCTTGACGAGGTTTTCGGTCTCGTCGACGATCGTGTACTTGTCCTTCGGGATGACCATGTCGTCCTTGCCGAACGAAATGCCGGCGCGGCATGCATGGGCAAAGCCAAGCTGCATGATGCGGTCGCAGAAGATCACCGTGTCCTTCTGGCCGCAATGACGGTAGACCGTGTCGATCATCTTGGAGATGTTCTTCTTGGTCATTTCCTGGTTGCAGGTCTCGAAGGGAACGTTGACGTTCTTCGGCAGCAGTTCGCCGATGATCATGCGGCCCGGCGTCGTCTCATAGATCTTCGAAACCGGCTTGCCTTCAGCATCGATGGTCTTGAAGCGACCCTTGATTTTGGTGTGCAGCGTGACGACCTTGGTTTCGAGCGCATGCTGCAGTTCGCCGAGATCGGAGAACACCATGCCCTCGCCCGGCTCGTTCTGAGCGACGATCGAGAGATAATAGAGACCAAGCACCATGTCCTGCGACGGCACGATGATCGGTGCGCCGTTCGCCGGATGCAGGATGTTGTTGGTCGACATCATCAGCACGCGGGCTTCGAGCTGGGCTTCGAGGCTCAGCGGCACGTGCACGGCCATCTGGTCGCCGTCGAAGTCGGCGTTGAAGGCGGTGCAGACGAGCGGATGCAGCTGGATCGCCTTGCCTTCGACCAACATCGGTTCGAAGGCCTGGATGCCCAGGCGGTGCAGCGTCGGCGCACGGTTGAGCAGCACCGGATGCTCGCGGATGACCTCGTCGAGGATATCCCAAACTTCAGGCTTTTCCTTTTCAACCAGCTTCTTGGCCTGCTTGACGGTGGAAGAATAGCCCTTGGCGTCAAGGCGCGCGTAGATGAACGGCTTGAACAGTTCGAGCGCCATCTTCTTCGGCAGGCCGCACTGGTGCAGCTTGAGCTCCGGACCCGTCACGATGACCGAGCGGCCGGAATAGTCGACGCGCTTGCCGAGCAGGTTCTGGCGGAAGCGGCCCTGCTTGCCCTTGAGCATGTCGGAGAGCGACTTCAGCGGACGCTTGTTGGCGCCGGTGATGACGCGGCCACGGCGGCCGTTGTCGAACAGCGCGTCCACAGCTTCCTGCAGCATGCGCTTTTCGTTGCGGATGATGATGCCCGGCGCGCGCAGTTCGATCAGCCGCTTCAGACGATTGTTGCGGTTGATGACGCGGCGATAGAGGTCGTTGAGATCAGACGTCGCGAAGCGGCCGCCATCGAGCGGCACCAGCGGACGCAGGTCCGGCGGGATCACCGGCACGACCTTCATGATCATCCATTCCGGCTTGTTGCCGGAGTCGATGAAGCTTTCGACGATCTTCAGCCGCTTCATCAGCTTCTTCTGCTTGAGATCGGACGTGGTATCCGCCAGGTCGCTGCGCAACTCGCCGGCGATCTTCTCAAGTTCCATCGCCGCCAGCATTTCGAGGATGGCCTCGGCGCCGATCATGGCGGTGAACTGGTCCTCGCCATATTCGTCGACGGCCAGCATGTACTCTTCTTCCGAGAGCAGCTGGTTTTCCTTGAGCGCGGTCAGGCCTGGCTCGGTGACGATGTAGTTCTCGAAATAGAGAACACGCTCGACATCCTTGAGCGTCATGTCAAGCAGGGTCGAGATGCGCGAGGGCAGCGACTTCAGGAACCAGATATGCGCGACCGGAGCGGCGAGCTCGATATGGCCCATGCGTTCGCGGCGCACACGCGACAGCGTCACTTCGACGCCGCACTTTTCGCAGATGATGCCCTTGTACTTCATGCGCTTGTACTTGCCGCACAAGCATTCATAGTCCTTGATCGGGCCGAAGATGCGCGCGCAGAACAGGCCGTCGCGCTCCGGCTTGAAGGTACGGTAATTGATGGTCTCGGGCTTCTTGATTTCGCCATAAGACCAGGAAAGAATCTTCTCTGGCGAGGCGATCGAAATCCGGATGGAATCGAACACCTGTGCCGGGGCCTGCGGGTTGAAAAGATTCATGACCTCTTGGTTCATGCCTATCTCCTTGGGGGCGCCAAACCCTTAAAATGGAAGTCGGGGCTCATCTCGGGCAAGATTCACCGCTTCCGAAATCTCTTGACACCGCGTCACCGCGGAATTCCACCGATCGGTCCGTCCGAGGCGCTGGCACACGAAACGGACAAAACAGTGGCACCGCGCGCAGTTTTCTCCCGCGCGCGGCTGATAATCGTCAATTTTACTCTGCCGCGTCGGGCAGTTCGGCCGTCGCTTCTTCGACCAGTGTATTTTCGAGCTCGACTGACAGGCCGAGCGAGCGCATTTCCTTGACGAGAACGTTGAAGCTCTCCGGAATGCCCGCTTCGAACGTGTCGTCGCCGCGCACGATCGCTTCGTAGACCTTGGTGCGGCCGGCTACGTCGTCCGACTTCACCGTCAGCATCTCCTGCAGCGTGTAGGCGGCGCCATAGGCTTCGAGCGCCCAGACTTCCATTTCGCCGAAGCGCTGGCCGCCGAACTGCGCCTTACCGCCCAGCGGCTGCTGGGTCACGAGCGAGTACGGACCGATCGAACGAGCGTGGATCTTGTCGTCGACCAGGTGGTTGAGCTTCAGCATATAAATGTAGCCCACAGTCACCTGACGGTCGAACTGTTCGCCGGTACGACCGTCATACAGCGTCGACTGACCCGTTTCCTTCAGACCGGCATCCGCCAGCATCCGGTTGATGTCGGCTTCATGCGCACCGTCGAACACCGGCGTGGCGATCGAGACGCCACGCTTGGACTGCTCGGCCAGACGCAGGATAGACGCATCGTCGAGATCCTTGACCGGCTCGGCCTTCGGGCCGGTGCCCATCAGGTCGTTCATCCGGACCTTCAGCGGCTCGATATTGCCCGACGCCTTGTAGGCCTCGATCATTTCACCGATCTTGCGGCCCATGCCGGCGCAGGCCCAACCCAGATGGGTTTCAAGGATCTGACCGACATTCATGCGCGACGGCACACCGAGCGGGTTGAGCACGACGTCGACCGACGTACCATCCTCGAGGAACGGCATGTCTTCCACCGGAACAATGCGCGAGACCACGCCCTTGTTGCCGTGACGGCCGGCCATCTTGTCGCCCGGCTGGATCTTGCGCTTCACAGCGACGAAGACCTTGACCATCTTCATGACACCCGGGGGCATTTCGTCGCCGCGCTGGACCTTCTCGACCTTGTCCATGAAGCGCTGTTCGAGCAGCGACTTGGACTCGTCGTACTGGCCACGCAGCGCTTCGAGCTCGCCCTGGACCTTTTCGTCCTCGACGGCGAACATCCACCACTGCGAGCGGGGATATTCGGCGACAACAGCCTGGGTCAGGTCGGTGCCCTTCTTGAAGCCCTTGGGGCCGGCAATGCCGACATGGCCGCGAAGCATGCCGATCAGACGGCCATAGACGTTGCGGTCCAGGATCGCCTGTTCGTCGTCGCGGTCCTTGGCGAGACGCTCGATCTCCTCGCGCTCGATCGCCATGGCGCGTTCGTCCTTCTCGACGCCGTGGCGGTTGAAGACGCGTACTTCGACGACCGTGCCATAGGTGCCCGGGGGCATGCGCATGGACGTGTCGCGAACGTCGGAGGCCTTTTCGCCGAAGATGGCGCGCAGCAGCTTTTCTTCCGGTGTCATCGGGCTTTCGCCCTTTGGCGTGATCTTGCCGACCAGGATGTCGCCCGGCTGCACTTCCGCACCGATATAGACGATACCGGCTTCGTCGAGATTCTTCAGCGCTTCTTCCGAAACGTTTGGAATGTCGCGGGTGATTTCTTCCGGACCAAGCTTGGTGTCACGCGCCATCACTTCGAATTCTTCGATGTGGATGGAGGTGAACACGTCGTCGGCGACGATCCGCTCGGAAAGCAGGATCGAGTCTTCGTAGTTGTAGCCATTCCACGGCATGAACGCGACGAGCGCGTTGCGGCCGAGCGCCAGATCGCCGAGATCGGTCGACGGGCCGTCGGCGAGGATGTCGCCGCGGTTGACCTCGTCGCCCACGGTGACCAGCGGACGCTGGTTGACGCAGGTGTTCTGGTTCGAGCGCTGGAACTTCTGCAGCCGATAGATGTCGACACCGGACTTCGACGGATCGAGGTCTTCGGTCGCGCGGATAACGATACGCGTCGCATCCACCTGGTCGACCACGCCGCCGCGGCGGGCACCGATAGCGGCGCCGGAGTCACGGGCAACGATCGGCTCCATGCCGGTACCGACGAACGGGGCTTCGGCACGCAGAAGCGGCACGGCCTGACGCTGCATGTTCGAACCCATGAGCGCGCGGTTGGCGTCGTCGTTCTCGAGGAACGGGATGAGCGCCGCCGCCACCGAAACGACCTGCTTCGGCGAGACGTCCATCAGGTTGATGTGGTCGCGCGGTGCGAGCATGACTTCGCCGGCGTGACGGCAGACGACGAACTCTTCCGAGAACGAGCCGTCGGCATTCATCACCGAATTGGCCTGCGCGATGTAATACTTCGCCTCTTCCATGGCGGAGAGGTAGATGACATCGCTGGTCAGCTTGCCGTCGACCATCTTGCGGTACGGGCTTTCGATGAAGCCATACTTGTTGACGCGCGCAAACGTCGCCAGCGAGTTGATCAGACCGATATTCGGGCCTTCCGGCGTCTCGATCGGGCAGATGCGGCCATAGTGGGTCGGATGCACGTCGCGGACTTCGAAGCCGGCGCGCTCGCGGGTCAAACCACCGGGTCCAAGCGCCGAAAGACGACGCTTGTGGGTGATTTCCGACAGCGGGTTGACCTGGTCCATGAACTGGCTGAGCTGCGAGGAACCGAAGAACTCGCGCACGGCGGCAGCCGCCGGCTTGGCGTTGATCAGATCCTGCGGCATGACCGTGTCGATCTCGATCGAGGACATGCGTTCCTTGATCGCGCGCTCCATGCGCAGCAGGCCGAGACGGTACTGGTTTTCCATCAGTTCGCCGACCGAACGGACGCGGCGGTTGCCGAGATTGTCGATGTCGTCAATCTCCCCCTTGCCGTCGCGCAGGTCGACCAGCATCTTGACCACGGCCAGGATGTCGTCCTTGCGCAGGATGCGCACGGTGTCATCGACCGTGAGATCGAGACGCATGTTCATCTTGACGCGGCCGACAGCCGACAGGTCATAGCGCTCCGCGTCGAAGAACAGCGACTGGAACATGGCCTCGGCCGATTCCATCGTCGGCGGCTCGCCCGGACGCATGACGCGGTAGATGTCGAACAGAGCGTCCTGACGGTTCTCGTTCTTGTCGACGTTGAGGGTGTTGCGGATATAGGCGCCGACATTGATATGGTCGATATCGAGCACCGGAATCTCGTCGAAACCAGCATCGAGAATGACGCGCAGCGTCTTCTCATCGATCTCGTCGCCGGCTTCAAGATAGATTTCACCCGTGTTCGGGTTGACGACGTCCTCGGCGAGATAGTTGCCATAAAGCTCGTCATCGGTCGCACGCAGCGCCTTGATGCCCTTGTCGGACAGTTGGCGAAGCAGGCGCGGCGTCAGCTTCTTGCCGGCCTCGACCACGACTTCGCCGCTGTCGGCGTCGATAAGATCGGAAATGACCTTCGAGCCCCTCAGCGTGTTCGGCTGGAACGGCACGCGCCAGGCTTTGCCATCCCGGTGATAGGTCGAATGAGTGTAGAATGTCGACAGCATGTCTTCGCCGTCCATGCCAAGCGCCATCAGCAGCGAGGACACGGGAATCTTGCGGCGGCGGTCGATACGCGCATGAACGATATCCTTGGCGTCGAACTCGATGTCGAGCCAGGAGCCGCGATACGGGATCACGCGTGCAGCAAACAAGAGCTTGCCTGACGAATGGCTCTTGCCCTTGTCGTGGTCGAAGAACACGCCCGGCGAACGGTGCATCTGCGAGACGATGACGCGTTCGGTGCCGTTCACGATGAACGTACCGTTATTTGTCATCAGCGGCATGTCGCCCATATAGACGGACTGCTCCTTGATGTCCTTGATGGACTTGGAGCCGGTATCCTCATCGATATCGAACACGATCAGGCGCAACGTCACCTTGAGCGGCGCTGCATAGGTCAGGTCGCGCTGGCGGCATTCGTCGACGTCGAACTTCGGCGGCTCGAATTCATAGGAGACGAATTCCAGCATCGCCGCGCCCGAAAAGTCGGTGATCGGGAAAACGGACTTGAAAACAGCATTCAGCCCCTCGTCCGGCCGACCGCCTTCCGGCTCTTTGACCATGAGGAACTGGTCGTAGGACGCCTTCTGCACCTCGATGAGGTTGGGCATCTCTGCGACTTCGGGAATCTTTCCAAAAAACTTGCGTACGCGCCTACGACCATTAAACGAAAGGGTCTGAGCCATCGTCGCTCCTTATCAATTTGCATCCGGGCCTGCAACGGACGCAGCACGCTGGCCAGGCGGCTCCGTCTATCATGGATCATTCAATCTCGTTCCACTTCCCAAGACGCCAGGCCGGATTGCCATGCGCTCGGTTCGGAACCATCCTCTTGAAGAACCCATTACCCAAAAGCCGATTTACCGGCTTTTGGGTAATCAGTACCACCAGATCATGGATGAGAGTGGGCGGTGCGCCCACTCTCAAACACAACAAATTACTTGACGTCGACCTTGGCGCCGGCGCCTTCAAGCTTCTTCTTGATGTCTTCGGCTTCAGCCTTGGAGACTGCTTCCTTGACCGGCTTCGGAGCGCCGTCAACCAGGTCCTTGGCTTCCTTGAGGCCGAGGGCCGTGATCGCACGGACTTCCTTGATGACGTTGATCTTGTTGGCACCGGCTTCGACGAGGATAACGTCGAATTCGGTCTTTTCTTCAACGACGGCAACCGGGGCAGCAGTACCGCCAACAGCAGCAACAGCCACCGGAGCAGCGGCGGAAACGCCCCACTTTTCTTCGAGCAGCTTGGAGAGCTCAGCAGCTTCCAGGACGGTCAGGCTGGAGAGGTCGTCAACGATCTTTGCGAGATCAGCCATTTTCATATTTCCTTACGTTTGGTTCGAACTTGGTTCTAGTTGATGTGACAGCGAAGTACCGCCTCAAGCGGCTTCTTCGTCCTTCTTGGCATATGCCGCGAAAACGCGCGCAAGCTGGGCTGCCGGAGCCTGAACGACAGCAGCGATGCGGGTAGCCGGGGTTTGGATCATACCCAGCAGTCTCGCACGCAGTTCGTCCAGCGACGGCAACGTCGCAAGTGCTTTTACGCCTTCGGCATCGAGAGCCGTCGCGCCCATGGCTCCGCCGATGATGACCAGCTTGTCGTTGGTCTTGGCGAAATCAGAGGCGATCTTGGGAGCCGTAATCGGATCATTCGCATAGCAAATGAGCGTCTGGCCCTTGAAAAGATTGTTGATCTTTTCAGACTCCGTGCCCTGAAGAGCGATCTTGGCCAGGCGGTTCTTCGCGACCTTGACGGTGCCACCCTGTGCGCGCATCTTCGAACGAAGATCGTTCATCTGCGCGACGGTGACGCCGGCATAACTCGCCACGACCACCGAACCGGAAGCCTTGAAGACTTCGTTCAGTTCCGAGACGAATTCGCGTTTTTCCGCTCTTTCCACTGTCTCACTCCAGTTAAGCAGGACCGCTATTGTTATATGTGCGGACCCTGCCGGTTTGCCTTTGCCGCTTGGGATATCGATCCCAAGCAACGCTTGAGGATCCTGTCCCCCCGCGCCTGTCTCCTTCCGGAAACAAGGGCACAAGGCATCCAAGGTTCGAACCGTTCTTTGCGAGCATTCACTCGCGGAAACCGGATCTTACCCGTCTCATGCAGGCGAAGTGATTAAGGATAAACCACCTGCAATCTCGGACAGGAAATACGATGGGGGTTAGCCCATCATTCCCGGCCCGAAGGCCGGGAATTCTTGACGGAAGCCTGATGGAAGGCTCCCCGAAACCAAATCAGGCAGACGCCGTCAGCGTTGCCGGAWCGACCTTCACGCCCGGACCCTGGGTCGAGGAGATGGCGATCTTCTTCAGATAGTTGCCCTTGGCACCGGTCGGCTTGGCCCGGATCACCGCATCCGCGAAAGCGCGGATGTTCTCGGCGAGCGCCTTGGCGTCGAACGAGGCCTTGCCGACGCCGGCATGGACGATACCAGCCTTCTCGACGCGGAACTCGACGGCGCCGCCCTTGGACGCCTTGACGGCGCCGGCGACATCGACGGTAACCGTGCCGACCTTCGGGTTCGGCATCATGCCGCGCGGGCCGAGCACCTTACCGAGACGACCGACGAGCGGCATCATGTCCGGGGTTGCAATGCAGCGATCGAAATCGATCTTGCCGCCCATGACGGTTTCGAGCAGGTCTTCGGCACCGACAATATCCGCACCGGCAGCCTTGGCTTCGTCAGCCTTGGCGCCACGGGCGAACACGGCGACGCGGACGTTCTTGCCCGTGCCGTTCGGCAGGTTGACGACGCCGCGGACCATCTGGTCGGCATGGCGCGGATCAACGCCGAGATTCATGGCGATCTCGATCGACTCGTCGAACTTGGCGACCGCACGTTCCTTGACCATGGCGACAGCTGCGTCGAGGCCGTAGGACTTGTTGGGATCCACGCCTTCGCGGATCTTCTGGAGGCGCTTTGCAATCTTCGTCATGATCAACCCTCCACCGTCAGGCCCATGGCGCGGGCGGAGCCTTCGATCATGCGCATCGCGCCTTCAACGTCGGCAGCGTTCAGATCCTTCATCTTGGCTTCGGCGATCTTGCGGACCTGGTCGCTGCTGAGCGAACCTGCCTTTGCGCCCTTGCCCGGAGTCTTGGAACCGGAGGTGATCTTGGCTTCCTTCTTGAGGAAATAGGACACCGGCGGCGACTTCATCACATAAGTGAAGGACTTGTCCTGGTAATAGGTGATGACGACCGGAATCGGCATGCCCTTTTCCATTTCCTGCGTCGCTGCGTTGAACGACTTGCAGAATTCCATGATGTTGATACCGCGCTGACCCAGCGCGGGGCCGATCGGCGGGGACGGATTGGCCGACCCGGCCTTGACTTGCAGCTTGAGGCTGCCAGCGACTTTCTTAGCCATTTCTCTGCCTGTTCTCTCTGATTCTTCGCTCCGCAATGCGGAGTCCAGAACCGGTTATAGCCGGATGCCCGGCTCGAATGCCGGCGCATCGCCGGCGGCTGCGGTTGCGTGGTACGGCTTTTGAATGACCCGGCTAAGGCCCTCGCCTTCCACGCGCAAATAGGCGACGGCTAGCCGTCGCCTAAGCTCAATCAGACCTTTTCGACCTGACTATATTCCAGCTCGACCGGGGTCGCGCGGCCGAAGATCGACACTTCGACCTTGAGGCGCGACCGCTCCTCGTCGACATCCTGAACGATGCCGTTGAACGAGGCGAACGGACCATCGGCAACGCGAACCTGCTCGCCGATTTCGAAAGACACGGACGGCTTCGGATGCTCGACACCATCCTGCACCTGATTGAGGATGCGTTCTGCCTCGGCGTCGGGGATCGGAACCGGCCTGGAGTCGGAACCGAGGAAACCCGTGACCTTCGGCGTGTTCTTGATCAGATGATAGGCTTCATCCGTCAGGTTGGCGCGCACCATCACATAGCCCGGGAAGAACTTGCGCTCGCTGTCGACCTTGCGGCCACGGCGCACTTCCACGACCTTCTCGGTCGGAACGACGATCTTCTCGAACAGGTGACTCAAGCCTTTCTGGCGAGCCTTGTCCTCGATCGACTCCGCAACCTTCTTCTCGAAATTCGAATAAGCGTGGACGATATACCAGCGTGCCGCCATCTTTATCTCCACTCAGCTCAGAACAGATTGACGTTCAACAGCGTGCTGATGACCCAACCCATCAGCCAGTCGGCGGCAAAAAAGAAGACAGCCGCAATCCCGGCCATGATGAACACCATCATGGTGGAAATCGTCGTCTCGCGCCGCGTAGGCCAAGTAACTTTTTGCGTCTCGGAGCGCACTTGCTGCAGAAACGTAAAGGGATTGGTTTTGGATGCCATTGACTGCTCACGCCATAACGGCGCGTAAAGCTGACTGATTCAGCCCCACGCACCGCGTGTCTGTTTGAACCCTACATAAACTCCGATTCCCCTTTGCACAAGGGGTTGACGAAGTTTTTCACATATGCCGTTGCTGCAGCCATCGCCGCGCATTCGCCATCGTCCGATTGGCAGGGGCAGAGGGGCTCGAACCCCCGACCTGCGGTTTTGGAGACCGCCGCTCTACCAACTGAGCTATACCCCTTCACCCTTCCCCGCCGAAAAATCGAACCGGAGACAGGACTGCGGCTTGTTATTCAATTTGAATTCGAATGACAAGCTATTTTTGAGAAGAAAACGTCCGCCGAAGGATTTCCGGCGGACGGAGTTCTGTAAATAACCTTACGCCAAGTCGTCGACCACGGCATCCGCACCACCGGAGATGCGATGCGCCAGCGCCGCTTCCATGAACGGATTGAGCTCGCCGTCGAGCACATCGCCGGGCGCTGTGCTTTCCACACCGGTCCTCAGGTCCTTGACCAGCTGATAGGGCTGCAGGACGTAGGAGCGAATCTGGTGGCCCCAGCCGATATCGGTCTTCGATGCGGCTTCGGCATTGGCCGCAGCTTCGCGCTTTTCCAGCTCGGCTTCATACATGCGCGAGCGCAGCATTTCCCAGGCCGTGGCGCGATTCTTGTGCTGCGAACGTTCCTGCTGGCAGGCAACGACGATGCCGGTCGGGATATGCGTGATACGCACCGCCGAATCGGTCGTGTTGATGTGCTGGCCACCGGCGCCGGAGGCGCGGTAGGTATCGATGCGGCAATCGCTCTCGTTGATGTCGATCGTGATCGAATCGTCGACCACCGGATAGACCCAGATCGAAGAGAACGAGGTGTGCCGACGGGCATTCGAATCATAGGGCGAAATGCGCACAAGCCGGTGAACGCCCGATTCGGTCTTCATCCAGCCATAGGCATTGTGGCCCTTGACCAGGATCGTCGCCGACTTGATGCCGGCTTCTTCGCCGTCATGCATTTCCAGCACCTCGACCTTGAAGCCCTGACGCTCTGCCCAGCGGGTATACATCCGGAGCAGCATGTTGGCCCAATCCTGGCTCTCGGTACCACCGGCGCCCGAATGGACTTCGACGTAGGTATCGTTGCCGTCGGCTTCGCCGGAAAGCATCGCCTCGACCTGGCGGCGGTTTGCCTCCGTGAGCATCACTTTCAGCGCGTTCTCGGCGTCGGAAATGACCTCCTGATCATTTTCCATCTCGCCGAGCTCGATGAGCTCGACATTCTCCTGGAGCTGCTTCTCGAAGGAGCGCACGCCCGAAATGTCGTCGTCGAGCTGCTGGCGCTCGCGCATCAGCTTTTGCGCTTCCGACGCGTCGTTCCAGAGATTGGGGTCTTCGGCCTTGTTATTGAGCCAGTCCAGTCGTCTTACCGCCTGGTCCCAGTCAAAGATGCCTCCTCAGCAGGCTTACGGCCTGCTTGATTTCGTCGACCACATTGATGATTTCACTGCGCATTCAAAACCCACCATTCGAACCGTAAAAACGGCCCGTCCTTTAGGGAATCATGTCTCTGATGTAAAGGCTGCGACCGATAAAACCGGTGGGCGGCTTAAAGCATGTCTCGCGAAACTGTGCGGCGGTTTCGCGAAAAAGACCTGCGCAAACAAATACCTGAAGCAGGTCCCGCGACATGCTTCAGAAGAGCCCGCCCTTCTGGCTTTGAACGGCGTCTTTCGCCTGCTGCGACTTGTTGAGGATTTCCTCGGGCGTTTCGTTCGCGTCTGCGCCGATCACCGACAGCACGTCGGCGGGGCCGGTGCCGGGCTTGAAGGCTTCCATGATCGTGTTCGGATCGCCCGCCGTCGCGGCCATGCCGGTCTTGCGGTTGACGGCGATCAGCTTCATGCCGTCAGGCATGATGAATTTTTCCGGCTTCTGGTTCTTGGTCACGGCTTGCATGAATTCGTTGAAGATCGGTGCCGCGAGCGCACCGCCGGTCATGCCGCGGCCGAGCGGCGCGGGGTCGTCAAAACCGATATAGAGACCGGCGACGAGGCTGGGCGTGAAACCGACGAACCAGCAGTCCTTCTCGTCATTGGTTGTACCGGTCTTGCCGGCGACGTCGGTGTCGAGCTTGATCCTGCCATAGGCCGTACCGTGCTTGATCACGCCTTCCATCATCGTCGTGATCTGGTAGGCGGTCATCGGGTCGAGCACCTGCTCGCGATTGTCGACGACCTCAGGCTCATCCTGGCTCGTCCAGTCATTGGGATTGCAAAGCTGGCAGATACGCTCCTCATGCTTGAAGATCGTCTTGCCGTAGCGGTCCTGGACACGGTCGATCAGCGTCGGCTTGATCTGCTTGCCGCCATTGGCGATCACCGAATAGGCCGAGACCATGCGCAGCACCGTCGTCTCGCCGGAGCCGAGCGCCATGGCCAGCACCGGCTGCATATGGTCATAAATGCCGAAGCGCTCGGCATATTCGGCAACGACATTCATGCCCATGTCGTTGGCAAGCCGGACGGTCATCAGGTTGCGCGACTGCTCGATGCCGAAGCGCAGTGTCGCCGGGCCGGCCGGCGCCTCGCCGTCATAGTTGGACGGCTTCCATACCTGGCCGCCAGTGACGATCTCGATCGGCGCGTCGAGCACCACGGAGGCCGGTGTGTAGCCGTTGTCCAGCGCCGCCGAATAGACGAACGGCTTGAAGGACGAACCCGGCTGCCGCATCGCCTGCGTCGCCCGATTGAACTCCGATTGTGAATAGGAGAAGCCGCCGACCATGGCCAGCACACGGCCCGTCTGCGGGTCCATGGCGACAAGACCGCCCTGCACTTTCGGCGGCTGGCGCAACTGGTAGCCACCGTCGTCCAGCGCCTGGACATAGATAACGTCACCCGTGTCGACCACGCCGGTCGGGTCCTTGGCGGCCTTGCGATCACTCGCTGACGGGCGGTAAGCCCATTTCATGTCCTTGGCATCGATGCGGCCGGTCTTCCGGTCTGCGGCGATCTTGCCGCCGCCGTCGACATCCGGCCTTATGCCGATATCCACACCGGCATTGTCCGCGGCAAGTACCACGGCGAGCTTCCATTCCGGCACGTCACGGAGCGGCGGCAGCTTGGCAAGCGGCACGCCCCAATCGGCGCCGGCGTCGATATGTGAAATCGGACCGTGGAAGCCGTGACGCTCGTCATATTCCACAAGTCCGTCTTGCAGCGCCTTGCGGGCAAAGAGCTGCAGCTGCGGATCGAGCGACGTGCGCACCGAGAGCCCGCCTTCGTAAAGCGCCTTCTCTCCATATTTGTCCAACAACTGCCGGCGGACCTCGCTGGCGAAATAGTCGGACGCGGGCAGATAGGCATTGCTCTTGCTGGAGACGACGCCAAGCGGCTCCTTCTTGGCTGTCTCGCCGTCGTCCTTGGTGACATAGCCGTTCTCGACCATGCGGTCGATCACCCAGTTGCGGCGCTCGAGCGCGGCATCCGCATGCTTGAACGGATTATAGCCCCTTGGCCCCTTGGGCAGCGAAGCGAGATAGGCGGATTCGGCGATCGAAAGATCCGTCACCGGCTTGTTGAAATAGGTCAGCGCGGCACTGGCGAGCCCATAGGAATTCAGCCCGAAGAAGATCTCGTTGAGATAGAGTTCGAGAATACGGTCCTTCGAATAGGCCTGCTCGATGCGAAAGGCGAGGATCGCTTCCTTGACCTTGCGGCCAATCGTCTGGTCCCGAGTCAGGAAAAAGTTCTTCGCCACCTGCTGCGTGATCGTCGAAGCGCCCATCGGCCGCTTGCCGGAACCCATATTCTGCAAGTTGAGCAACACGGCACGGGCCATGCCCTGGAAGTCGACGCCGTTATGGGTGTAGAAATTCTTGTCTTCGGCCGACAGGAACGCCGCCTTGACGCGGTCGGGAACGGCCTGGATCGGGATGAACAGCCGCCGCTCATGCGCGAATTCGCCGATCAGGGAGCCGTCATCGGCATGCACACGCGTCGTCACCGGCGGCGAATAGCTGGCCAGCACTTCGTAATCCGGCAGATCGCGCGTCACTTCGCCCAGATAAAGCGCGAGCACTGTCGCGGCGGCCAGAAACAGCACGCATCCGATACCGAAGAAATAGCCGATCAGTCTAATCATTGAACTCTTTCCGCGGCTGACCCGGATGCCGGCCTGCATGGCCTGACTCGGCGCCTTGTACTCCATCCGCCATCACGACACCAGCATCGAGGCATAGCGTCGTGAATGTGAGAAAAATAGGGCTGACAGTGCCTTTTCCGGAATGATACACCTCGCAGGCTGCAATTTCCGCGACAAGCGTAGCCTATCCGCCACGCCCGGTGCCGGATGCATCCAGATAGGTCTTGATTGCGTTGGTCAGCCGTTCCGCCATCGTCTTCTGCCAGTCCGGATCGACAAGCAGTTTTTCATCATCGGCATTCGACAGAAAGCCGAGCTCCACCAGGATCGACGGCACGTCCGGCGCCTGCAGGACGCGGAAGCCGGCATGCCGGAGCGGATTGTTGATCACGTCGATCTGACCCTCGAAGGATTTCAACACGTTTTCCGCCAGCTGAATCGAAAAAGCCTGCGTCTCCCGCCGCGTCAGGTCGACCAATATGTCGGTGACTTCAGCCGGTTCGTCCTTGATCTCGACGCCGGCAATACCATCCGACTTGTTTTCGCGTTGCGCCAGGTTGGCAGCCAGCGCATCCGACGCCTTGTCGGAGATCGTGTAGACGGTGGCGCCGCGGATATCCTTCTGGCGCAGCGTGTCGGCATGCAGCGAGATGAACAGTTTTGCGCCGCGCTGACGGGCGATGACGACACGCTCGGAGAGCGAAATGAATGTGTCGTCGTCGCGCGTCAGAAAGGCATGAATGCCCTTTTCCTGGTTGATACGGTCGGCGAGCGCCTTGGCGAAGGCCAGCGTCACATCCTTTTCGACGACATTACCGCTCGCGCCGAGCGCACCGGTGTCGATGCCGCCATGGCCAGCATCGATGGCAATCAGGAAATCCTCGGATTTTGGCGGCGCATCCTTGTCGCCAATGCGATCCATCTTGCCGCCGGCCACCTTTTCGGTGCCGTTCCACGTCTGCATCTTGATGAGATCGGCAAAGACATGTTGCGGCACCACCTCGCAGTCGAGCACCAGCCGGTAGCCCTTGCCCGGCTCATTCGGCTGCACGGCAGCGAGCATGGCTTTTACCGGCCGGCGGGCGCTCAGCACGATTCGCGACTGCTGCTCGCCCATCCGGCCGTAACGGATATCCTGAAACAGCCCCTTCGCCTCGAGATCGGCCGGCGCGAAGCCGAATGCCGTCTCGTTGAGATCGACGATCAGGCGGTTGGGCTTGGCGGTGTAATGCAGCGAGAATTCAGGCTTGCGATCGAAATCGATGACGATACGGGTGCGCGCATCGTCGCCGGCGATACGGGCGGCATAGGCGATCAGCGGTTCGGTCGGCTTGGCATTGTTCGACAGCGGCTCGTCTGCGGCCCGGCCCGGGAATGCCAGCGCGATAGTGGCAACGAGTGCCAGGAGGATCGTCTGCGCAGTCTTCCACATCATAGTACCGGCAAGCCGTTTTCTCGTTTGCGATCCCACGGACAGGGCTCGAACGTCCGCCGCGCGCCCCTCGATTCGATCAGGGCATAGCCTTCCATGGCAGGTGAGACAAGTGTGAAGCTGGTCGCAGCCTGTTGAGCCAATTCAAGGATTTCCAAGAAACAGTGCATTCAATTCATCAATATTGTGACGGATTTGCGTCACCTCTTGATATTCGACGGGATAAAACATAGAAGGATATGCAAGGTGAAAGGCGAAGACGGGATACGTCTCTCGCAAGGCTGCCAGGACGTTTGGCGCCGGTTACGCGAGATCATCTGCCGTCGACACGTGCTCACCCCAGGCTCAATCCGATCATGCGGGCAATCCGCATGTTGTTTCCGGCGCTACGCCGCTTCACGCCCGTGTGTTCGGGCATTTCATTGGACCGTAAGGTCTTGGGTATTGGCATTCTCGCTTGGTATTTCGACGTTGGCGCAAGGGACAGAGTTAGTAGCGGCATACAGAGTAGGATCGGCTCGTCCGATTCTCCGCCGCCCCTTGGCGATTACGCCTTCCGATGCCAGGAGAGGCAGAAAATTCGGCAATCGTCATTCGGCACGTTCCTTGGCTCCTCCGGGCGCCAGCGAGCCACCGCCAGACCTCGCTTGCCGAGGAGTTTTACTTACATGGCAGACAAGATGCTCATTGACGCGTCTCACGCTGAGGAGACGCGCGTCGTTGTCGTACGCGGCAACCGCATAGAAGAATTCGACTTCGAATCGCAGCACAAGAAACAATTGCGGGGTAACATCTACCTCGCAAAGGTAACCCGGGTCGAACCCTCCCTCCAGGCCGCCTTCGTCGATTATGGCGGCAATCGCCACGGCTTCCTGGCCTTCGCGGAAATCCACCCCGATTATTACCAGATCCCCCTCGCCGACCGTCAGGCGCTGTTGCGCGCCGAGGCCGAGGAGCATCGTCGGGACGAGGAGTTCGAATCGGTTCCCACTGCATCGAACAGAGGCAGAGGCGGCCGTCCGTCAGACGAAGACAGGCATCCGGCTGCGGTTCTGGCGTCGGACGATGCACCGCAGCCGATCATTGAATCCTGGCAGGGCGAAATAACCGGTGTCGCCACCGAGGGCCTCGGCGACGATGCTGCCGAAACGCCGGAAACAACGGAACCGGAGGCCGTAACCGAAGCTGTGGCTCGGGACGTTGTTCCGGCAGAAGAGGCCGCGCCCGCAGAACCGGCCGAAGAAAAAAAGCCGGTGGAGAAGGCCAAGCGAGTCCGTAAGCCTCGCGCCCGAAAGCCGAAGGCCGAAGCATCCACAGAGGCCGAACCGGCTGCGGAAAGCGCCGAGCCCGAGGCTCCTGCGTCCAACGGCGGCAATGACGACAATGGCTCGACGCCGCCGGCTATGGCCATGGTCGCCGATATCGACACGATCTCGGAAGACGCGCCACGTCGCGGCAATGACGACGACGATGATGACGATGAGGATGACGGCGAAAAGGAAGTCATCGAATCGGTCGGCGCCGAAGACGCGATGGAAGAGGTTCCGGATCGCATTCAGCGCAAGCCGCGCAAGCAGTACCGCATCCAGGAAGTCATCAAGCGCCGCCAGATCCTGCTGGTCCAGGTCGCCAAGGAAGAGCGCGGCAACAAGGGCGCCGCTCTGACCACCTATCTGTCGCTTGCCGGCCGCTATTCGGTGCTGATGCCGAACACGGCACGTGGCGGCGGCATTTCCCGCAAGATCACCAGCCCGCAGGACCGCAAGCGCCTCAAGGAAATCGCCAAGGACCTGGAAGTGCCGAACGGCATGGGCGTGATCCTGCGCACAGCCGGCGCCAACCGTACCAAGGCCGAGGTTAAGCGCGACTTCGAATATCTGATGCGCCTGTGGGAGAATGTCCGCACCAAGACGCTGCAGTCGACGGCGCCTTGCCTCGTTTACGAGGAAGGCAGCCTGATCAAGCGCTCGATCCGCGACCTCTACAACAAGGACATCGGCGAAATCATCGTTTCCGGCGAGGAAGGTTATCGCGAAGCGAAGGATTTCATGAAGATGCTGATGCCGAGCCACGCCAAGGTGGTTCAGCCGTATCGCGACATCCATCCGATCTTCTCGCGCGCCGGCATCGAGGCACAGCTCGACCGCATGCTGCAGCCGCAGGTGACGCTGCGGTCCGGCGGCTATATCATCATCAACCAGACCGAAGCGTTGGTCTCCATCGACGTCAACTCCGGTCGTTCGACCCGCGAGCACTCGATCGAGGACACGGCGCTGCAGACCAATCTGGAAGCGGCCGAGGAAGTCGCTCGCCAGCTCCGTCTGCGTGACCTTGCCGGCCTCGTCGTCATCGACTTCATCGACATGGAGGAGAAGCGCAACAACCGCCACGTCGAAAAGCGCCTCAAGGATCACCTCAAGAACGATCGCGCCCGCATCCAGGTCGGCCGCATCTCGCATTTCGGCCTGCTCGAAATGTCGCGCCAGCGCATTCGCGCCTCCGTGCTCGAGTCGACGATGCAGACCTGCCCGCATTGCGGCGGCACCGGCCATATCCGTTCGCAGTCGTCGGTGGCGCTGCACGTGCTGCGCGGCATCGAGGAATTCCTCCTCAAGAGCACGACCCACGATATCGTCGTCCATACGCAGGCCGATACGGCGCTCTACTTGCTCAATCACAAGCGCGTTACGATCGTCGATTATGAGAACCGTTTCGGTGTCTCGATCATCATCGAGGCGGATGGCGCGCCTGGCGGCCCGCACTTCACCATCGAGCGTGGCGAAGCGGTCGAAAACCCGGTGAAGATCGACCAGCTCATCCACTTCCCCGTCGAGGAGGAAGAGGAGGACGATATTCCGGTCGAGGAAGAGGAAGTCGACGAGGCCGAGGAGAAGCCCGTCGCTGCTCAGGCCGCACCGGCGCAGCAGTCCAGCCAGCCGCAAAGTGGTGAAGGCGCCTCGAAGAAGAAGCGCCGCCGCCGCCGCCGCAGTTCCGGCAGCAAGCCCACCACGACATCCGAGGCGACATCCACTCCGACAGATGGAACTCCGTCGTCGGTGACGCCGGAACAGGCGGCCGCGGACGAGGAAAATGACGCCGACGAGGATGACGACGGCGACGAGGACGAAGACGAGACCGAGGGTGAAGARACCTCGGTAGAGACCGATTCCTCTGCCGCCGAAGCAGCGGAAAACGAAACCGCTGCCGCGACCTCCAGCCAATCGAAGAAGCGCAGGCGCGGCAAGCGCGGCGGACGTCGTGGCCGCGAGGGCACCCCGGGCGAAGGCGCACAGGGCGACGAGGCTGCCGAAGCGATCGAAGCGGATTCTTCCGACGATGACGACGACGCGGCGGATGCTGAGCCCGAGGCCGCGGCTCCGATCGCTGCCGCGCAGCCCGCTGCCGCCGAGCCGGTCGCATCAGTCGCCGAGACCGAGGATGCCACGGCCGAAGAGAAGCCCCGCCGCAGCAATCGCGGTGAAGCTGCGCTGAGTTCTTCGACCAGGGCGGTCGTCACGTCGTCGAACACCGAGCGTAGCGAGGAAGAAAACAAGCCGAAGAAGGCAGGCTGGTGGCAGAAAAGGGGGTTTCTTTGATGCCGTCTGGCGCCTGATCACTGGCAAGCAATGATCCGGAAAACCCGCCGCAAGGCGGGTTTTTTGCTGTCGTGCAGCATGCACGTCCTTACATCCTTCGCATTTACCGTCTGGCCGCAAGATGCTGAAACGGCAGAACTGCCAAACGAATTTCAGAAAACTGGCAATTGACTGCCCAGCACAGCATGAAAACGCTGATCACAATCCCGCGAGAATTCGCCGGCTCCGGAAAATTATGTTTCGTGCAACCGTTTATGCGTTATAGACTTTCCGCAAATCGGACTATTTCGGCAGCCTGCCAGAGGACAATTGCATGACATTCAAGACCCTGCTTTCGGCCACGGCCATGTCTCTGGTCGTTGCGTTTGCGGCTTTTTCGCCCGCCAACGCCTTCGACGACGGACAGAAGAAAGAGATCGAGACGATCGTCAAGAATTACCTGCTCGAGCATCCGGAAGTGCTCGTTGAAGTGCAGCAGGCGCTTGAAAAGAAGCAGGACGCAGCCCGCATGGCGCAGGCCAAGGATGCTGTCGAGCAGAACAGGAAGCTGATCTTTGACGACGGCTATGACATCTCGCTCGGCAATCCCAAGGGCAAAGTCACCGTCGTCGAGTTCTTCGACTACAATTGCGGCTACTGCAAGCACGCCATTTCCGACATGGATGCGGTGATCAAGAAGAACCCCGATGTTCGCTTCGTCCTCAAGGAATTCCCGATCCTCGGGCCGGATTCGGTCGCTGCCCATCAGGTGTCCGACGCCTTCCGCCGTATCGCGCCGCAGAAATACGTTCAGTTCCATCGCGAACTCCTGGGCGGCGAGGAGCATGCAAGCGAGGCGCGCGCACTCGAAGTGGCGCAATCGCTCGGCGTCAGCGAGGATCAGATCCGCGCGCAGATGAAGAAGACCAACAATGAGAAGAGCGTCGGCGAGACCTATGCGCTGGCCCGCAAGATCGGCATTACCGGTACGCCCACCTATGTGATCGGCGACGAGGCGATCTTCGGCGCGGTCGGTGCCGAAACCCTGGATACAAAGATCACCAATGTCCAGCAGTGCGGCAAGACGACCTGCTGAGTAGGTGGAAACTCCTGTCATGAAATCCGGGCGTCGCTGGTCTATCGCGACGCCTTTCGTGTCGCTGCATTAGGGTGCGTTACCCCTCCCGGGTTTCGGTGATGTGATTCCTGAAGCAGTGGATTTTTTTGTAGATTTGACGACAATATGCTGTAAAGCTAAAGCTTTAGAACCAAATCCTGTGATTATCTATCGCCGCGCGCCCTGAAACGGCGATGCTGCGCGCATATCCTCTTTTCCTCCTGCAGCGCACAGTCTATAGGAGGGCATCGCGTGAATTCGGAAAGCGTGGATGGCCCACCTCATATTCGTCCTGAACGGCCCCAATCTGAACATGCTGGGAAAGCGGGAACCGGGTATCTATGGGGGCAAGACCCTCGATATGATTGCCGACGAGTGCCGTGAGACCGGTAAGACACTGGGCTTCGATGTCGACTTCCGGCAGACGAACCATGAAGGCGTATTGGTCGACTGGCTGCATGAGGCCAATGACAAGGCCGCTGCCGTGCTCCTCAATCCCGCCGCCTATGGCCACACGTCGATCGCGCTCCACGACGCGATCCGGGCCATCGCCACACCGGTGATCGAGCTGCACCTTTCCAACATTCACGCGCGCGAGGAATTCCGCCACAAGACATGGACTGCGCCTGCCGTCAAAGGCGTGATCTGCGGCTTTGGCGCCGATTCCTATCTGCTGGCGCTTCAGGCAGCCAGAACTCTGGTGAAATAACCATAATTGGGAAAATCGAAAAATGGTTGAAAAGAAGACGGGCATTGATCAGGCGCTGATCCGCGATCTCGCCAATATCCTCAAGGATACCGATCTGACCGAAATCGAAGTCGAACAGGACGACCTGCGCATTCGCGTCTCGCGCACCCGCGAGAACACTTATGTCGCGGCACCCCAGTTCGCAGCCTATGCGCCGCCGATGATGGCCGCACCCCAGATGGCCGCCGCACCGGCAGCAGCCGCAGCCCCGGCGGCAGTGCCCGCGCCGGCCGCCGGCTTTACGCTCACGTCCCCCATGGTTGGCACCTGCTATTATGCCCCGGCTCCGGGTAGCCCGCCCTTTGTTGAAATCGGCGCCACCGTCAAGGAAGGCCAGACGGTGCTGATCATCGAGGCGATGAAGACGATGAACCAGATTCCGGCACCGCGCTCCGGCAAGGTGACACAGATCCTGGTCGGCGACGCGTCGCCGGTGGAATATGGCGAACCCCTCCTCGTGATCGAATAGGGGACGCGCGCATGATCTCCAAAATCCTGATAGCCAACCGCGGCGAGATTGCGCTGCGCGTGCTGCGCGCCTGCAAGGAGCTCGGCATCGCCACCGTCGCCGTACATTCGACGGCGGATTCGGATGCCATGCATGTCCGGTTGGCCGACGAGAGCGTCTGCATCGGCCCACCGCCCTCGCGTGACAGCTATCTCAACATCCACCAGATCGTCGCCGCCTGCGAAATCACTGGCGCCGATGCCGTTCATCCCGGCTACGGCTTCCTGTCGGAAAACGCCAAATTCGCCGACATCCTCGATGCCCATGGCGTCACTTTCATCGGCCCGACGGCCGATCATATCCGCATCATGGGCGACAAGATCACTGCCAAGCAGACGGCACAGGACCTCGGCATACCTGTCGTTCCTGGCTCGGAGGGCGAAGTCGCGACCGAGGCGGACGCGATCCGTACAGCCAAGGAAATCGGTTATCCCGTACTGATCAAGGCCACCGCCGGCGGCGGCGGCCGCGGCATGAAGGTCGCCAAGACCGAGGCCGACCTGCTCGAAGCCTTCAACACCGCCCGTTCGGAAGCGGCCAATGCCTTCGGCAACGACTCCGTCTACATGGAGAAATATCTCGGAAAGCCGCGCCACATCGAAATCCAGGTATTCGGCGACGGCGAAGGCAATGCCGTGCATTTGGGCGAGCGCGACTGCTCGCTACAGCGCCGTCATCAGAAGGTCTGGGAAGAGGCGAATTCGCCGGCGCTCAACCTTGAACAGCGGATGAAGATCGGACAGGTCTGCGCCGACGCGATGAAGAAGCTGAAATATCGCGGCGCTGGCACGATCGAGTTCCTCTATGAGAATGGCGAATTCTATTTCATCGAAATGAACACCCGCCTACAGGTCGAGCACCCGGTCACGGAAGCGATCACGGGCATCGACCTGGTGCACGAACAGATCCGCGTCGCCTCCGGCGCAGGCCTTTCGGTTACCCAGGCCGACATCGAGTTCCAGGGCCACGCCATCGAATGCCGCATCAATGCCGAGGACCCGCGCACCTTCGTGCCCTCGCCCGGTACGATCACGCATTTCCATGCCCCCGGCGGCCTGGGCGTCCGCGTCGATTCCGGCGCCTATGCCGGTTACAAGATCCCACCCTACTATGACAGCCTGATCGGCAAGTTGATCGTGCATGGCCGCACGCGCGTCGAATGCATGATGCGGTTGCGCCGGGTGCTCGACGAATTCGTCATCGACGGCATCAAAACCACCCTGCCCTTGTTCCAGGATCTCGTGTCCAATCAGGACATCGCCAATGGCGACTACGACATCCATTGGCTCGAAAGCTACCTTGCGCAGGATGCGCATTAACGGACGACCGTGATGGCGCGGTATCTCAATCCCCCCGCGGTCACGCCCGAAATCCTGCTCCGCGCCTATTCCGCGGGGCTCTTTCCCATGGCGGAATCAGCCGACGACCCGGAAATCTACTGGGTCCAGCCGGAAGTGCGCGGTATCATCCCGTTCGCTGACTTCCACGTGTCGAAAAGCCTCGCCAAAGCGATCCGCCAAAAACCCTTCGACATCCGCTTCGATACTGCCTTCGAGGCCGTCATGGCGGGTTGCGCCCAAGCGACCGAAGATCGCCCGACGACCTGGATCAATCCGCTGATCCGCAGGCTCTATACCGAGCTCCATCGCCTCGGTTACGCCCATTCCGTCGAAGCCTGGGAGAATGACCAACTGGTCGGCGGGCTCTATGGCGTTTCACTCGGCTCGGCTTTCTTTGGCGAAAGCATGTTCTCGCGCCGCACCAATGCCTCGAAAATCTGTCTCGTCCATTTGGTGGAGCGGCTGAAGCAAAAAGGTTTCACTCTGCTTGACACCCAGTTCACCACCGAGCATTTGAAAACCTTCGGCGCCATCGACATGCCGCGCAAGGCTTATGAGCGGCTGCTCGAACAGGCGATGCATTCGGGGGATGTGCCTTTCTGAGTCAGATTCAGGTTGATCCGCACGCCACGATTGCTACAGTCATGACAACTGATAGAGCATAGCATGCGTAGTATCGTTGTTGGATTGATTGCATTCGCCTTCCTGCCCGCTTTGGCCGAAGCCAAGACCTACCAAGAAATGTTCCACCGGCCGGCTCCAACGATGCGGGACGGTTTGCTGGGCACACTGGATTTCAGGGAAGACAAGCTGCCGCTGCCCCCAGCCTATGCCGCGCTCAATCCGGCCGGAGATTTTTACTTCCTCAATGCCGTTGACGCAGCGAAAGTGCTGACCAAGCTTTGGGGTAATCCGCCGGACGCTGCCGACGGCGTGTTGGGGATGGTCTTCCCACGGCAGATGTCACCTGAGGATCCGCAAGCTTGGGGCGCACTGATTGACTATTCCGATGACGGTTATGTCGCAGACACCGACGCGCAATCGATCGACTACGACAAAGTGCTGTCCGATCTCAAGCAGGAGACGGAACAAGACAACGTCGAGCGCAAAGCCAAGGGCTATGAACCGATCAAGCTCGTCGGCTGGGCATCGCCACCTCATTACGACAGCAGCCTGCACGCGCTCCGCTGGGCGCGCGACCTGCTGTTCGGCAACGATATGAATGCACCGCATACGCTGAACTACCAGCTGCGTATTCTCGGCCGACAGGGTATCCTCGAAGTCAACTTCATTGCCGGAATGGATCAGCTACACACCATCGAGACGCAGGTCCCACGCGTCGCCGGTCTTGTCTCCTATGACGCCGACAAAAAATATGAGGCACATGAGGAGGGCGACAAAGTCGCAGCTTACGGGCTGGCTGGACTGATCGCCACGGCAGTGGGCGCGAAGGTGGCGGCCAAGGTTGGTCTGCTTGCTATTGCGCTGGTCTTTCTCAAGAAAGGTGCCGTGGTCATCGCGGTGCTCGCCGGCGCGATCTTCAAGCCGATCGCCAAGCTTTTCAAGCGCAAGCCAAATCAGCCGCCACCATACGACTCGGTCTGAACAGGCTCCACAGGCGTGCAGGGCAATTGCCCTGCCGGCAGAAGCATCACAACACCAGGCAACTATTGCTGGTTGGTGCCGTTATTGTTGTCATTGAAATCGTTGGTGCCGAGATCATCCGTGCTGGGATCGTCGGCGCCAACATCATTGTTGTCGCCGTTGTTCGTCCCCAACTCGTCGCTGTCATTGGTGCGGAGATCGTTGTTGGTCTTCTGCTTATTGTCCGCGCCGGCATCGGTGCTGGCGCCAGTATCCGTGCTGGTATTTGCCTGCGGCTGCTTCTGATCGCCAGCATTGGACTTGGTCTCGTTCGGTGCCGGCACATCCGAAGACTGCTTGCAGCCCGTCAGCCAGATATCATAGATCGGATGGTCGACGGCGTTGAGGCCGGGTGAAGCGGCAAACATCCAGCCGGTGAAGATGCGGCGGATCTTGCGGTCGAGTGTGATCTCGTCAACCTCGACGAAGGAATCGACCTTCTGCGCCTCGGACTCCTCATGGGTGTAGCAGACGCGCGGCGTGACCTGCAGTGCACCGAACTGCACCGTCTCATCGACATAGACGTCGAAAGACGTTGTGCGGCCGGTGATCTTGTCAAGGCCGGAGAACACCGCGACCGGATTCTTGACCTTCGCGGCGGACGCGATTTGCGGCGCGCAGAATAGCCCAAGAGCGGCGATTACCGCTGCACCCGCCGCTCTCAATCTGGTCGCTGTTGCTGATCTCATCAATCCATCCGCCAGCCGGTTCCCAATCCAGCCATTCGTTACAAAGCGATTATGGCCGGAAGAAGAGAGCCCTAGTTGCGCGGCGTCCAGGCGTCGTAGTCGCCGGTAACACGCGGGCGCTCGCCGCCGGCGGCAATGGAGCCCTTCGGCCGATAGGCGAAGGCGGTGCCGGTCAGATTGGCCTGATGTGCCTTCTGCCATTCGCGCGGCTTGTAGTCTTCCTTGGAAGGCGGCGTGTCGGTGCGATGATGCATCCAGCCGTGCCAGCCCGGCGGGATCGCCGAGGCGTCCGCATAACCGTTATAGATCACCCAGCGCTTCTGCAGGCCATAGGAACTCATCGGCCCTTCGTAATAGACATTGCCGAATTCGTCATCGCCGACGCGCTTGCCGAAGCGCCAGGTGAAGAAACGGGTGCCGATCGTCTGACCGTTCCACCAGGTGAGAATCTGCAGGAGAAGCTTCATGTCGCAACAGCCTTGAACGGTGCGGTTTGCGCCGGAACGGCGCCTACGGAGTCACCCGCTTATGCCGCCTGTCATCCGAATTGTCCAGTGATGTTTCGGCAAAATCAATCGGTTTCGCACTTGCCTTCATGTCGCAGCAGAACCATTCTCGGCGCCCGAGAACCTCACGGGAAATCATCATGAACACGATCGCTGCGATGGGCGCCAGGGCACTCTCCGAACTCGGCCAGTGCCTCGACCGGATCGAAGACAACGAGGTCGCCGATCTGGTCGAACTGCTGGCGGCGTCGAAGCGCATCTGCATCTATGGCTGCGGCCGCGAAGGCCTGATGATGCGGGCGCTCTGCATGCGCATGTACCATCTCGGCATGGACGTGCACATGGTGTTCGACATGACGACGCCACCGGTCGGCCCGGGCGACCTGCTGCTGGTCAGTTCCGGTCCGGGTTATACCGCAACCGTGCTGACGCTGCTCGGCGAAGCACGAAAGGCGGGCGCGAGAACCGCCTGCATCACCGCCGAGCCAGGTTCACGGGTGACCGAGCTCTCGGACCATACCCTTGTCATTCCGGCGCAGACCATGGCCCGGGATGAAAACGCGCCCACCTCTTTCCTGCCCATGGGCAGCCTGTTCGAGGGCGCACAATTCCTGTTCTTCGAAATCCTGGTGATGAAACTGCGCGATCGGTTGGGCGAGACGGCGGAGAGCATGCGGGCACGGCACACCAATCTCGAATAGACCTTCCTCAGAAGGCCAGCTCTTTTTCGAAGATCGACACTTCGGACGTATGCGGCCGGTCCACACCGTGTTTTGACCAGCCAACTTCGGCAAAACCCAGCCCCGAGAAAAACCGCTTCGCGACCTCGTCCTGCCGGCCGATCTCTACCCGCATGCGCTTGGCGTCGGGAAAACAGGTTTCGAGCTCGGCGAAAAGATCGCGTCCGAGGCCCTGCCCTTTGAATTCCGTAGCGACGATCAGCCGATGCAGGATGACGACGTCGCTTTCGCCCGCCGCCATCGCAGCATAGCCCATGCCGCCAATGCGTCGGCCGTCATCGGCGAGCACGAATTCCGAATCAGGCCGCGCCAGATCGGCTTTGAGGTTCTGAACCGAGCGCGCCGCTTCTGGCTCACGCGCCTCGATCAGCTTGGCAACGGCAGCGAGATCGCCCTCGCCGGCCGAGCGGATGAAGAAGATCGAGCTCACTCTTCGATGCCGAGCTTGGCCTTGACCAGGGCCTGAACGGCCTGCGGGTTGGCCTTGCCGCCGGTGGCTTTCATCACCTGGCCGACGAACCATGCAGCCATGGTCGGCTTGGCCTTGACCTTGGCAACCTGGTCCGGATTGGCCGCGATGATGTCGTCCACCGCCTTTTCGATAGCGCCGGTGTCGGTGACCTGCTTCATGCCGCGGGCTTCGACGATCTCCCTGGGATCGCCGCCCTCGTTGAGCACGATCTCGAACAGGTCCTTGGCGATCTTGCCGGAAATCGTGCCGTCGCGGATCAGGTCGATGATGGCGCCGAGCTGATCGGGATCGACCGGCGTCTCTTCAATATCCTTGCCGGTGCGGTTCAGCGCGCCGAGCAGATCGTTGATCACCCAGTTCGCAGCTATCTTGGCGTCGCGGCCATCGGCCAGCTTCTCGAAGTAATCGGCGATCGCCTTTTCCGACACCAGGACTGAGGCGTCATAGACGGTCAAGCCGAGATCCTTGACCAGACGCTCCTTCTTGTCGTCGGGCAGTTCCGGCAGGCCGGCGAGCAGCTCGGCGACAAAAGCATTGTCGAATTCGAGCGGCAAGAGGTCCGGATCGGGGAAATAGCGATAGTCATGCGCATCTTCCTTGGTGCGCATCGAGCGCGTCTCGCCCTTGGCAGCGTCGAAAAGCCGGGTCTCCTGGTCGATCGTGCCGCCCTCTTCGAGAATGGCGATCTGGCGGCGCGCCTCATATTCGATCGACTGGCCGACGAAGCGGATCGAGTTGACATTCTTGATCTCGCAGCGCGTGCCAAATTCGCCGCCCGGCTTGCGCACGGAGACGTTGACGTCGGCGCGCATCGAGCCTTCGTCCATGTTGCCGTCGCAGGTGCCGAGATAGCGCACGATGGTGCGGAGCTTGGTGAGGTAGGCCTTGGCCTCGTCGGACGAGCGCATGTCGGGCTTGGAGACAATCTCCATCAGCGCCACGCCGGAACGGTTGAGGTCGACATAGGACAGCGTCGGATGCTGGTCGTGCATCGACTTGCCGGCATCCTGCTCCAGATGCAGGCGCTCGATGCCGATCTCGATATCCTCGAACTGGCCCTGCCGGTCCGGGCCGAGCGAGATGATGATCTTGCCCTCGCCGACGATCGGGTCCTTGTATTGCGAGATCTGGTAGCCCTGCGGCAGGTCCGGATAGAAATAGTTCTTGCGGTCAAAGACCGAGCGATGGTTGATCTGTGCCTTGAGACCAAGCCCGGTGCGCACGGCCTGCTTGACGCATTCTTCGTTGATAACAGGCAGCATGCCGGGCATGGCCGCGTCGACAAGCGAGACATTGGAATTCTGCGGCCGTCCGAACTCGGTAGAGGCGCCGGAGAACAGCTTTGATTTGCTGGTCACCTGCGCATGCACTTCCATGCCGATCACCACTTCCCAGTCGCCGGTAGCCCCGGCAATGAAGCGCTTCGGATCGGGTGTACGGACGTCGACTAAGCTCATCTCTCGGCCTTCTCGCATGCATCGGTTCGATCCCCTCCGGTAGAGCAATTGATGCAAACAGGCAAGCTTTTCAGTACATCAGCAGCCGGGCGGAAAGATATGCCACGCCCGCACGTTGCGCTCGGCCCAAAAGGCCAATATGGGGTTTTCATAGAATTTTCTTTCTGTTAGCGTCCGCAGCACAGGAACGAGACTATAGAGGCCATGCGTAGGTTAAGGGCACATATTCGGGCCTCGACTGTCCTTTTTGCTTTCCTTCTGGGCGGAGCGGCGCTGACTGCTGCCAGCCAGGCCCAGGCCTTCGAAATCTTCGGCTGGAAGTTTTTCGAAAGCGACAAGGACGCGCCTGTCTCCGATCCCGTCAACTATGCGCTGACCTTCAACAGCGGTGCCGACAAGGACCTGGGCAAGGTTCTTGAAGACGCCTCCCTGCTCTACACCGACCAGAAAGAAGCAGTTTCCGGCGACCTCGGCCTAGTGATCAAGGCCAGTGATGACCGCAAGCGCCTGCTCGCCGCTCTTTATGAACAGGCCCGCTATGGCGCCGTCGTCACCATCAAGGTCGCCGGCACCGACATCGACAAGCTGCCCGCCGTGCCGCTCTTCCCGCATGAATATCCGGTGCCAGTGAGCGTCAGTGTCGACCCCGGCCCGGTTTTCCACATCAAATCCGTCACGCTCACCGGCGATGCCGCAAAATTCAAGCCGGATGACTACGGCCTGCCGGTTGGCGCCGACGCGAAATCGAATGTCATCGTGCTCGCCGCCGGCAAGATGGTCGAGGATCTCGAGGCCGATGGCCGTCCGCTCGCCAGGCTGACACAGCGCCAGCTCGTCGCCAATCACGACGACAACACCACCGATATCACCATCGGCGCCGAAGGCGGCCCGGTTGCCGATTACGGTGACACCGTCGTCACCGGTTCGAAGAATGTGAAGGAGGATTTCATCCGCGACTGGTCGCGGCTCGACAAAGGCCGCCGCTACTCGCCGCAGGAGGTCAAGGACGCCGCCGAACGCTTGCGGAAACTCGGCGTCTTCTCCTCGATCATCATCACCAAGGGCGATCGGCTCGACAAGCAGGGCCGCATCCCGATGAGCGTCCAGGTGTCGGATGGCAAGCAGCGCTATTTTGGCGGCGGCGTGCAGTTCTCGTCGATCGACGGCCTCGGCCTGCAGGGCTATTGGGGACACCGCAACCTCTTTGGCGGGGCCGAATCGCTCAAGATCAGCGGATCCATATCCGGTTTCGGCCAGACCCTGGATTACAAGGATCTCGACTATAACTTCTCCATCTTGTTCTCCAAGCCGGACGCCTTCAGCGAAATCACCACCTTCAATGCCGGGATCGTCGCCAGTGCCACCCATCCCGACACCTACCAGTCCGCGGCACTTTCGACCTTTGCCAATGTCGGCTTCGATCTGAGCCGCATCGATACGCTGACCGCGGGCGGCGACGTCACCTGGAGCGAGACCGACGACGTGTTCGGCGACAACAAATATCTGGTCGTTTCAGCGCCGCTGAACTGGCTGAGAGACACGACCGACGATCCGCTCGATCCKAAGTCGGGCTACAAGCTTAACCTGAAGGCCCAGCCGAGCTACGAGATCAACAACAGCCTGCCCTTCACCTCGATCGAAGGCAGCGTCTCAGGTTATTATCCTATCGGGCAGCAGGACGATATCGTGCTCGCCGGCAAGCTTTCCATGGGCACGCTGCTCGGCGTCGGCGACATTTCCGAGATTCCGGCACTGCGGCGCTTCTACGCCGGCGGCGGCGGATCGGTGCGCGGCTATGGCTTCCAGGAAATCTCGCCGCGCAACAATGATGGCGATGCCTTGGGCGGCGAATCCTATGTGCTGGCGTCGATCGAGCCGCGCATCAGAATCAATGACAAGTTTGGCATTGTGCCCTTCCTCGATGTCGGCACTGTCGGACGGCAGCCCTATCCTGATTTCAGCGACATCCGCGCCGGTCTCGGCATCGGCATTCGTTATGCGACACCACTGGGGCCGCTCAGGCTCGATGTCGCCCTGCCCCTCAAACGCTATGACGGCGGTGCCACATTCGGCATCTATGCCGGCATCGGCCAGTCATTCTGAGAGGCGGCGATGTTGCACTTCCTTGGCAGATTCATCCGCGGATTGCTCACCGGTCTCGTGATTATTGTCGTGCTGCTCGCGGTAGCGATCGGCTATCTCGGCTTCACCGCCTCGGGCAACCAGTTCCTCGCCGACCGCGTCGCCGAGCAGGTCTCGACGCCGGACATGCAGATTTCGCTTGAAGGCGTGAGCGGCCTGCTCGAAGGCCGCCTGCATCTCGACCAGGCCACGCTTGCCGACACAAAGGGCAAATTCGCCGAGGCCAGGGATATCGACGTCTTCTGGACGCCATCGGAACTGCTGCGCCTGCGCTTCCACGCCGACAGGATCGCCGCCGAGAAACTCAGCGTCGCGCGCGCACCAATCAAGACGCTGCCTGAAAAGCCCTCTCAGGCCGCAGGCTCCTTCTCGCTGCCGGTCGAAATCAAGGTGGACAGTTTCGACCTGCCGATGATTGCGCTCGGCAAGGCGATTGCTGGGCGCGACACCATGCTCGGCCTCCGGGGATCGGCCCAGGCGGTTGCCGATCGCATCGCGCTCGATCTGAACATTGCCGAGAAGGATCGGCTGAACGCCACCGCCAAGGCTTCCGTCACCTATGCCGTCAACACCAAGCGCCTGACGGTGGACAGTTCGGTCGAGGAACCGCAGGGTGGCCTGCTCGCCCGTCTGCTTTCCTTGCCCGGCGAGCCGCCGGTCGAAATCTCCGTCAAAGGTGACGGCACGCTCGACAACTGGACAGGTGAGATCAAGGGCGCCGTCGATAGCCAGAACGTGCTGTTGATGAATGGCAGTCACAAACTCGTCGACGGCAATGTGCATGAAGTCGCGCTGATCGGCGGCGGAGACATTGCCGAATTCCTGCCACCGCAATTCCGCACGCTGTTTGCCGGCGAGACCAAGATCGATGTCGACACCCGTTTCGCCGAAACCGGCCTCATCGATATCCGCTCGGGATCGATCACCAATGACAGTTTTGCGTTGATTGCCAATGGCGCGCTCGATCCGAAAGGCGAAGCAAAGCTGACCGGCAATCTCATGCCGGCCAGAGACAAGGACAGCGTTCACCTGGACCTGCCGCTCGCGTCGGGACCGGTCTCGGTGGACCTCAGCAAGGCAAGCCTGACGCTGAACGGCGCATTCCGCAAGGCGACAATCGATATCGCTGCCGATCTCGCTGATCTGACGACGCCGCAGGCGCAAGTGGGCAAGATCAGCCTGACAGCGCATTCCGACGCGTTCGACTTTGGCGGCAAGACCGGAAAGCTGTCCTACCAACTCGGCGCTGCTGCACTCGATCTCGCCAATCCCACCGCCGCCAAATTGGTCCAGGGTCCGCTGAACCTGCGCGGCACCGCCGATATCAAGCCGGACGTGATCACGCTGGCCGGTGCAGAACTAGAGAGCGCCAAGATCGGCGGCAAATTCTCGGGCAGTTTCGCGCTCGCCAACCAACAAATCGCCGCCGACTTCAACCTCTTCCTCCTGCCACAAGACCTGCTGCCGCCGTCAATCGCAACGAAGCTTTCCGGCACTGTCGGGCTCTCAGGCCATGTCAGCGCCACGCTGCCTTCGGCCTTTGCAGTACAAAACCTGCAGCTCACATCGAACCTGATGACTGCCAGCGGCACCGCCTCGCTCGACGGCGATGCCCTGACAGCCAATCTTGTCGCCGACGTACCCGACCTCGCGCCTTTCGCGTCTCAGGCCTCCGGCAAAGCAAGCATCGCCATCGACGCTTCTGGTACGGTGGACAAGCCATCGGTCATCGTCCATGTCGCATCGGATGAGATCGCCTTCGCCGGCAAGGCGCTCCAGGCAATCGACGCAACAATCGCCAATCCGTCACTCGACCTGAAGCAGCCTAGCGCGAAAATCACGCTGTCCGCGACCTATCTCGGCCAGACGATCAAGACGGAAGCCGAAGCGCGGTTGAACGACGGACTGGTCGCCATTCCTTCGCTGAAGACCGACATCGGCGCCAACAGCCTTGTGGGCGCGCTCAGCCTCGACACCACCTTCCTGCCGTCAGGGCAAATTGCCTTCGATCTGCCCGATATTGCCAGCCTGGCAAAGCTTGCCGGCCAGACAGCCGATGGCGCCCTGAAAGGCACGATCGACCTCACCGCGAAGGATGGCAAGCTCGCAGCCAAGATTTCCGCGAATGGCCCCAGGCTGACGACGTCAGGCATTGAGATCACGGCTCCCAGCCTCGCATTGCAGTCGTCCGACCTGCTGACGCAACAGATGTCCGGCCACATCACGGCAGAGAAGATCGCGTCCGGCAGCAATCATCTCGATCAGGTCGCGCTTGATCTTGCGCTCGCTGGCAAGCAGATCGATTTCGCATTGGATAGCAGGTTCGATTCTGGGCCACTCACCGTCAAGGGCGCGGTTCTGCAGCAGGATCAAGGCCTTGTCGTCAAGCTTGCATCTTTCTCAGGCACCCCCCGACAAGTTTACGTTGGGTTAGCCCAGCCGACAGAAATCTTGGTCCAGGGCGGGACAGCCCGGCTGCAAGATCTCACTATTGCCGCCGGCGACGGAACTATCGTCGTCAACGGCACCGCCGGCAAGCTGCTTGACCTGACCGTAAAAGCGAAGGACGTGCCAGTTGCGCTAGCCAACAGCTTTGCCAAGGGCCTCGATGCAAGCGGCCATATCTCTGCAAACGCAACCATCACCGGCAAGGCGGCCAAGCCAAGCATCAAATTCGATGCGGACATAGCCGGACTTGAGACCAGCCAGACCCGCAGCGCCAAACTGCCGGCTCTGACGATATCGACAAAGGGCGAATTCGCTGACAATGCGCTCACCGTCACAGCGACGAGCAACGTGCGTGATCAGACAGCGAACGCCAAGGCCGACGTTGCGCTCACGGACGGCGCAGTCTCCATCCCATCCTTCACCGCAGATGTCGGCGCGAGCCGCTTCGCCGGTGCGCTCGCCCTGGATCGGCAGTCGCAACCGTCGGGCCGTATCACGTTCGATATTCCTGATGCCAATGCGCTCGCCGCGATCGTCGGCCAAAAGGCCGAAGGTGCGGTGAAAGGCGCCATCGAGATCGCCTCGAAGGACGGCAAGACCGACGCCAAGGTCGACGCGACCGGCACGATCCGCAACCAGGCCATCAAGGCACTGGTAGAGGCGACCATCGACAAGGGCGCGCTGGCTCTGCCCTCGCTTCGGATCGATATCGGGCGCAATCTGCTGGCCGGCGCCGTGACGCTCGACGAGAAATTCCTGCCCTCCGGCAAGATCAGCTTCGATTTCCCGGATGTCGCGCTACTGGCGGCGATGGCCGGACAGAAGGCGGAAGGATCGCTTAAGGGCGCCGCTGATATCAACTCGGCAAACGGTCGAGTCGACGCCAAGGTCAATGCACAGGGCAATCTGAGGGGTCAGACCATCGATCTGAATGCCGACGTGGTTTCTGATAAGGGCCGCATCTCGCTGCCTTCGCTCGATGCCACCATCGGCCCCAACAAGCTGTCCGGCGGCATCACACTCGACGCTGCGTTCCTGCCCTCCGGCAAGCTCGATTTCGATTTCCCCGACCTTGCACTACTGGCCTCCATGGCAGGGCAGAAAGCCGAGGGCGCGGTCAAGGGCACGGCCGATATCTCGTCGGCGGACAAGAAGATCGACGCCAAATTGACGGCAACCGGCCTGATCCGCAATCAAGCGATCGATATCCGGACCGACTTGATGTCAGACAACGGCTCGATATCCATCCCATCACTTACCGTCAATGTCGGCAAGAACACGCTGACCGGTGCGCTGTCCCTGGACAAAACCTTCCTGCCCTCCGGCAGGCTGAGTTTTGATTTCCCCGATATCAACTTGCTCGCCGCCTTCGCCGGCCAGACGGCAGATGGCGCGCTGAAGGGAAATGCCGATCTCATCGCCACCAATGGTAAGATCAGTGGCAAGGTGGCGGCCGCCGGCACGACGATCACAACAGACGGGGTGCAGATCGTCCATCCCGAAATGGACGTCACTGTCGCCGACCTGGCCGCCGGCCAGCTTTCCGGACATGTGAAGGCCGAGCAGCTTTCTTCAGGCGCAAATCGCCTGGATTTGCTGGTGCTCAACTTTGGACTGGCGGACCGCCAGACACAATTCGATCTCACCGGGCAATATGATGCGCGTCCCCTGAGCGCAGCCGGTCGGTTAGCGCCGGGCGAAGGCGGTCTCAAGCTGACGCTGTCCGAACTGTCGGCGATGCCACGCAATATTCCGATCAAGTTGGATCAGCCCAACAATATTCGTATCAAGGATGGCGCCGTCAGTATCGACAATCTCTCGATCGCGCTTGGTGATGGATCACTGGTGGTCAACGGCACCGCCGGAAAGACGCTGGACCTGACGGCGCGGATCGAGCAGCTGCCGCTCGCACTTGCCAATGCCTTCGCCCCCAATCTCGATGCCAAGGGCCACCTCTCGGCCAACATCAAGGTGAGCGGAGAGGCCTCAACGCCCGCCATCACCTTCGACACGCAAATCCAGGATTTTGCGACGAACCAGACGCGAAGCGCCAAGCTGCCGGCACTTGCCATCACCGCCAAGGGACAGTTTGTCGATAACGCGCTTTCGGTGACGGCGGACACAGCGCTCCGTGACCAAGCCACGCATCTCTCCGCCAATGTGACGCTGGACCAAGGCCAAGTGGCCGTCCCCACATTCCAGGCCACCATCGGCAGAAGCAGTTTTGACGGCACGCTCGCCTTTGGTCCGAAATTCCAGCCGGCAGGCCACGTGACCTTCGACATTCCCGATGCCGGCGCACTTGCCTCCGTGATCGGCCAGAAGGCAGAGGGCGCGCTGAAGGGCGGCGCGGACATCACCTCCGAAAATGGCAAGATCGGCATCAGGCTCGACGCCGATGGCACAGTGCGTCAGCAGGTGATCACGGCACTGGCTGACATCAGCCTCGACCATGGTGCTCTTTCCCTGCCCTCACTGAAGCTCGATGTCGGCGCCAACAATTTGAACGGCGCGATCACGTTGGGCGCGGATCTCCTGCCAACCGGCAAGCTGGATTTCGACTTTCCCGACCTTGCTTTGCTCGCCGCCATGGCGGGCCAGAAGGCTGAAGGCGCCTTGAAGGGCACTGCCGACATCGCTTCGACCGCCGGCAAAGTGGACGCCAAGGTTGCAGCCACCGGCCTGATCCGCAATCAGGCGATCGACATCAACACACATATCGTTTCCGACAAGGGTGCGATCTCCATTCCATCGCTCGGCGTCAATGTCGGCACGAACACGCTGACCGGTGCACTATCCCTGAACAAAGCCTTCCTGCCGACCGGCAAGCTGAGCTTCGATTTCCCAGATATCGGCCTTCTCGCCGCCTTCGCCGGTCAAAAGGCAGACGGCACATTGAAGGGCAATGCCGATATCATCACCACCGATGGCAAGATCAGCGGTAAGATCACCGCCATCGGCACGACGATCACCACAAATGGGGCGCAGATCGTTCACCCCGAAGTGGACCTCACCATCGCCGATCTGGCTACCGGCCAGCTTTCCGGACATGTGAAGGCCGACCAGCTTTCGTCCGGCGCCAACCATCTCGATTCGCTGGCGCTGAATTTCGATCTGGTCGATCGACAAACCCAATTCGATCTCTCCGGCCAATATGACGCTCATCCGCTCAGTGCATCCGGCCAGTTGGCGCAGGATGACGGCGCACTGAAGCTGACACTGTCCGAATTCTCGGCGGCGCCGCGCAATGTTCCGGTCAAGCTCAGCCAGCCGAAAGACATCCTGTTCAGGGGCGGCGTTGTCAGCCTCGATCATCTCCTGATCGCGCTCGGCGATGGGTCGATCACCGTCAATGGCACCGCGGGCAAGACGCTTGACCTGACCGCGCAGATCGATCGGCTACCGCTCGCGATTGCCAACGCTTTTGCGCCCGGGCTGGATGCCGCGGGCCTGATGTCGGCCAATATCAAGGTGAGCGGTGATGCCTCGACGCCGGTCATCGCCTTCGACACCAGGATCGCAGATCTCGCAACCAGCCAGACCCGGAATGCCAAATTGCCGGCACTCGCTGTCACCGCCAGGGGACAGTTCGCCGACAATACACTTTCGGTGACTGCAGACACGGCTCTGCGCGGCCAGCCCACGCATCTTTCCGCAAACGTGAAGCTGGACGACGACCAGGTCGCCGTGCCCACATTCACAGCCACGATCGGCAAGAGCAGTTTCGGCGGCGCGCTTGGCTTCGATTGGAAATTCCAGCCGGCTGGCCACGTGACCTTCGATATCCCGGATGCCGGCGCGCTTGCCGCCATCGTCGAGCAGAAGGCCGAGGGCGCACTGAAGGGCCGCGCCGACATCACGTCCAGGGATGGCAAGATCGGCATCAAGCTGGATGCCGACGGCACAGTCCGCCAGCAGGCCATCAAAGCGCTGGCGGATGTCAGCCTCGACCATGGTGCCGTCTCCCTGCCCTCGCTGACACTCGATGTCGGCAAGAACAGGCTCAACGGCGCGATCACGCTCGGCACGGATTTCCTGCCGACCGGCAAAGTCGATTTCGATCTGCCCGATCTCGCTTTGCTCGCCGCCATGGCTGGCCAAAAGGCGGAAGGCGCGCTCAAGGGCGCAGCCGACATCACTTCGACCGCCGGCAAGATCGACGCCAAGGTCGCGGCGACCGGCACGATCCGCAAGCAGGCGATCGACATCCATGTCGAAGCGGTCCGCGACAATGGCAAGGTGGCGCTGCCGGCGCTGAAGCTCGATGTCGGCAAGAACACACTGTCGGGCGCGCTTACCCTCGGTCCGGACTTCCTCCCGACCGGCAAGATCGATTTCGACCTCCCGGATGTGGCACTGCTGGCGGCCTTTGCCGGCCAGAAGGCCGACGGCACGATCAAGGGTTCGGCCGACTTCCAGTCGCAGAATGGCAAGATCAGTGGCGCCATCACCGCCAGGGGTCCCAGGCTTTCCGCCGGCGGTGCCGAGATCGTCAAACCGATGGTCGATCTGAAGATCGCCGATCTCGCCAGCGGCCAAATTTCCGGAAAAGTCACCGCCGACCGCGTGGCGTCGGGCACGAATGTGATTGCAAGGCTAGCACTCGACATTGACCACGCCGGCACCAAGACCGCTTTCGACCTGAAAAGCCTCTATGACGCGTCGCCGCTGACGGCGAAGGGGGCGATTGAGCAATTGCCCGATGGCCTGAATGTGTCCCTCGACAGCTTCGCCGCCGCTCCGAAGAGGATCCCGGTAAAGCTTAACAGGCCGACCTCCTTCGCCATCAAGAATGGCACCTTATCGCTCACCAGCCTGTCGATCAGCGCCGGCAAGGGCTCGATCACCTTGACCGGCAATGCCGGCAAGGCGCTCGATCTCACCGCCAGGGTCACCGCCCTGCCCGCAAGCATTGCCAATGCCTTTGCCCCCTCGCTCGGCGCCGATGGCACGATCTCGGCGACGGTCACCGCCAAGGGCGATCCCACCGCGCCCGTCGTGACTTTCGACACCGCGTGGCAGAACGCCGCCATCAGCCAGACACGCAGCGCCGGTCTCAAGAACTTCTCGGTCACCGCCAAGGGACAACTCGCCCGGAACATCCTGACGCTCGATGCCAATGCGCGCAGCGGCGACGGCCTGTCGCTGAGAGCCGGCGGCACCGTGGCGATCGCCGGCAGCAAGGCGCTCAACCTGAAAATCAACGGCCAACTGCCCTTCCCGGCTTTGGGCGGACTTCTGGCCACGCAGGGCGTCGATCTTCGCGGCAATGCGAGGTTCGACATTGCCGTCAGCGGTTCGACTGCAAACCCGTCGATCTCCGGCCGGATTTCCACCAGCGGCGCAACCTTGACCCTGATCCGCCAGAACCTCACGGTCAACGGTCTTGCCGCCACCGTCGACCTCGACGGCAAACAGGCCCGCGTCGCCAACCTGAGCGGGAAACTCTCCGGTGGCGGCACGCTCAACGTCTCGGGAACCATCGGCATCACACCCGCCTCGGGCTTTCCCGCCGACCTGAAGATCGCGCTGAAAAATGCTGTCTATACCGACGGCAAGGTTTTGGCCGCCAAGCTGAACGGCGATCTGACCGTCACCGGCAGCCTTATCAGAGGTCCCACGGTGGGTGGACGCGTCGATGTGCGTCGCGCCGACATCACCATCCCGCAAAAACTGCCGGGAACGCTGGCGCAGATCCAGATCAAGCACAAGCATCCATCGCGCGCCGTTGCCATCCAGGCAGCCAGGATCAAGGAAAACCAGCCTGGCACCAAGACCGGCAAGGATGCCGGGGGGGTGAATTTCGATCTTACCATCTCCGCGCCGAGGCAAATTTTCGTCCGCGGCCGCGGCATCGATGCGGAACTCGGCGGCAAGATCATGATATCAGGCAATGCCGGCGCCCCCGACGTCACGGGCGGCTTCAAGATGCTGCGCGGGCGCCTGTCGATTGTCGGCCGCAGGCTGGATTTCACCGCGGGCCAGATTTCCTTCGGCGGCAACCTGACGCCGGCCATCGATATGACTGCGACGTCGACGGTCGAGGCGACGACGGTCAGCGTCATCGTCAGCGGCCTCGCCAACAATCCGAATGTCACCTTCTCGTCGTCGCCCTCGTTGCCGCAGGACGAGGTGCTGGCGCTGCTGATTTTCGGGCGCAATTCAGCAGAACTGTCGCCGGTGCAGATCGCCCAGCTCGCCGATGCCGTGTCGACGCTGGCCGGCGGCCAGTCGAATTCGCTGTTCAACCGGCTGCGCCAGGGCCTCGGCGTCGACGATCTCGACGTGGGTACGGACGAAAACGGCAAGAGCAATGTCTCGGTCGGCAAATACCTCAACAAGCGCACCTATCTGCAGCTTCAACAGGATACCACCGACAACACCACGAATGTCATCATCAATCTCGACATCGGCAAGGGCGTGAAATTGCGCGGCGAAGCGGGCTCCGACGCCTCGACCGCCGGCGGCGTGTTCTTCGATAAGGAATACTGAGTCCGGTCAGAACTCCGCGTAGACGGACGGCTTTTCCTGCGCCTCCAGCGGTTTGACCAGCCCAACCGTGTCGACGTCGCGGTCGAGCTGCGGCGACCAGACAGCTGTCATCCAGCGGATGGCATAGCCCTGGCGCTGCAGGAATGCGATCGCATGCGCATTCTGCGAATGCGTCTCGATGCGCACATTGTCATAGCCTTGCGCGGCAGTCTCCTGCTCCTGCTTGGCGAGCAGCGTGCGGCCCACGCCCTGCCCCTGCCAGACCGGATCGACCCAGAGATCGGTGATGTGATTGTCGAAATTCTCCCGTGCCGCCCAGGCAAGGATCTGCCCACCCTGTTCGGCAATATCGATGGTGAGAAAGCTGTTGCGGGTGAAATTGGCGAAGGCGCGCTCCGCATTTTCCCACATCAGTTCGGCGTCCACCCAGCCGGCAACCGCGCTCGCCCAGGCGCGCATGCCCACGGCGGCGATGTCTGCCGCTTCGTCTTCGCGTGCGCTGCGGATGGTCGGCATCGGCGCTCCTGTTGAGACAGTCCCCGTTATCAATCGAAACCCGGAAAACCTTGCCGGTCAAGGCCTTCCGGCAATTATCCTGGGTTGACGCCGGAGCCGTAGCGGCTAAATTGAAGCTCTCCCAAAGGAGTTCTGATGTCCAACTTGTCTGAGATTGCCTGACGGACCCTGCCCGCGATTTTGCGATCGAAAGATGTTCGATCGCCACGCGCGCAGCGGAGAACATGCATCCCGGCCCCAGAGCATGCTCTGCCAGGCGCCGGACCATTTCTCTTGTCCGGACATCTCATCATGGATATCACCCGCGCCGAACAGCGCATCCTGCACCTGCTCGCCCAGGGCGGCTGGATCGAGCATCTTCGCTCGAAGACCAAGATCGACCACGTCGCCTGCTTCAATCGGGAAGGCTGGCGCTATCCCAGCCTCGACCTCGACCTGTTCCGCAAGCTCAAGCGGTTGAAGGCGATCTCGTCGTCAAGGGGCCAGCCCTATCGCATCACCGAACGCGGACTGGTGCTCGTGCGCTCGCAATTGAACAACCGTTGACATGGGCGAAGGTCCGCATGCTATCGCGGACCTTCCCTCAGGGGTGAATGTTGACATTGCTGCGCTCGAGATAGGCCAGGATCTTGGCCTTCCAGTCGTCGATCATGGCGGGAAAACCCTCGACGAAAGCGGATATCGTTGCATTGCCGGCTTCGGACAGAGCGGTCAAGGTATAGCTCACCTTGACTTCGGTCTCGTGCTCGGAGACGGCCCGGCACCTGACTTCGACGAACACCGAACGGGAGCCTGGCGTCACCCGGCTATAACGGACGGAGTGCGCAACCATGTCGAAATCGATCATGGTCCAGTATGTGACCTCATCGCCATGGCCGGTGGTAAACACCATGCCGATCAGTGTCTCGCCATTGGCCGGATAAAAATAATGCGGATTCCAGTCGGCAATCCAAAGGCGCTCTCCCTCGGGCGTGAACAGCGGGAAAGCCTGATCGGCGGAGAGCGGCAGGGTGATTGCGTGGTCGACATTGGCATGCGCTGCAGAAAACATCCTGATGTCCTTCTCACTGGTGATGCATTGTCCGCCATTCGGCTCTGCTTGCTTATCGATCCCGCAGACGGTGGCTGTCTTCCGCCGTGAGATCGAGTCCATAGATTTCCTTAAGCCGCGCAATCACATCCAGCGTTTCCGCCGAGAATGCCATCCGCCCCTCGAAGGCATGCAGAACAATGCCCTCGATCAGGTCACTCAGCGTCATGTCCTTGTGCTCGGCAAGCGCCTTCATCACCTTGACGAGCCGCTTTTCCAGCCGCACGCCGGTTTGAATGCGCTCGACAGCTCCCGGTTCATTTTCTGGCATGGCGACACTCTGTCATATCTTGGTACATTGGTACCAATATCAAGAAACTTCGCCAGCGCAAACTGAAAGTCGTTGCTGTCCCGGCATCGCGACAGTGAATTTCCTCAATTTACGCGATCGAAAGAGCTGTGCCCCATTTTGACAAGGTATCCCGTCGGGCCGACTCCGGATCTCCCGACAGGTCGCCAACGCAAATCTTTTATCATATGCAATCAGGGTTGTTCGGCATGCTTCGCCTTCTGCAAGGTCTCGCCTTCATCTGTCTTGTCATGTTCGCGCTGCCGGCGCACGCGCTCGATTGTTCAAGCGCCGCGGAAACAAAAGATGATCTCGTAACCGCCATTTGCAGCGATCCGAGATTGAAGCAAGCCGACCAGGAAATGAACCGCGCCTATGACAGCCTTTACCACGGACGAGACAAAAACCAGCAGCGTGCCATCAAGACGTTGCAGAAATCATGGCTGTCGACGAGGGGAAATTGCGAAACAGCGGATGTGGAGTGCCTGCTGGTGATGATCCGCAGCCGTACCGATTTCCTGAGAAGTGCTGATGGCATAGGTCCCATGAGCCAGGGAAAACTGGTCTTCAAACGCTACTATGTTCCATTCGGAACGGATGCCGGTGTGACCGATATCACGCTCTTTGAGTTCGAAGATCCCGATACCGCCGGCAAAAAAGCATTCAATGCCGCCGTGGAGAAAACCTGGCAAGAATATGCCGGTGATCGCCGCACTGGCAACGCGCCGTCTGCCAAGGACGACAACAGCGCCAGTCCCGATTATTACGATTGCAGTCGCTGTGCCGTGGAAAAGACCATGGAACAGCCCTTTCAAACGAAGAACTTTATCTCCGCGCCGCTTCACGACCAATCCAGCTCAGGCATTCATGACTTCGACTCCACCTCTTACATCAATCAGTATCTGGACAAGGGCCAAAAACTCACCCTTGGCGATTTGCTCAGGGAGGAAGACGTGCCGGTTCTTGCCAAGCAATGCCATGATCGGATCATGGCCGACCTGGGAGACCAATCGTCGCTGCCGGCGGCCATGGTAGACGATAGCGGGGCGGACTTTGGGCCATCCAGCGAATTCATCGGTTACTTCCGCGATCCGGCCAACTGGGAATTCGATGGAAAATCCATCACCTTCTCTCTGCCGTTCAACAACGACGCGACGAGCTGCACCCTGCCCTATGAGGCAATAAGGCTCCATCTGGCCGAGGGCGCGGCGCTTCCGAGTGCCGTGGACCAAAAGGTCAAGTAAAGAGCAATCAACCGCTTGCTCCGACATATCCGCCTTCGCAGGCAGCGAAAACCCGCCCGGATCGATTCCGGGCGGGTCCGTTTCGAGCGGCGTTTTCCAGATCAGCTGTCGCGCAGCCGAACCAGGTCGTTCATCAGACCGCCGGTTCCGTTATGGATCGTCAGGCGCTCCACCTTGCCGGCGATCGATTCCAGCGCCTCCAACTCCTTGAGACGCAGCATGATCGGGTTCTCGGCCATGACCTTGGCGGTGTTGAGCAGCGAGCGCGTGGCGTTGGTTTCCTCGCGCCGGCGGATCACGTTCGCCTCAGCCTGCTTTTCGGCAGCGACGACCTGGTTGAGGATGTCGCGCATCTCACCCGGCAGGATCACGTCCTTGAGCTCGATGGTCGACACGTCCAGGCCGATCCGAGCCATTTCCTCGCGGATCTGGCCGGCAACTTCGGTCGTGACCGCCGCCTTGCGCTCGAGGATCTGGTCCAGCGTCAACGTCCCGAGCATTGCGCGGAAGGCATGCTGCAGCGCCCGGTAAAGCACATCTGCATAGTCCTTCACCTCGGTGACGGCCTTGACCGGATCGGTGACCCGGTATTCGGCCGTCAGGTTGACGCGGATCGTCACCTTGTCGCGGGTCAAGAGTTCCTGGCCCGTGACATCGAGCGGCTGGCGCTTGAGCTCGATGGCCTTGACGGTCACCATCTTACCGATACTCCAGAAGCCGTGCAGACCGGGCTGCAACATGCCATGGAAGACACCGTCGATATGGACGAGACCAACTTGACCATCCTGCACCGTGATCGGCATCAAAAGCTCGGTCCGTTTGGCGCGGGCAAGACGACGCACGATCGCCGGATCGACCGCAAGATCGGCAGCGATATCGAACGTCGTCATGGCCCAGGGACCGGTCTCGGTCCAGACCGCCAGCTTCTGGTTCGGCGCCAGCGTCACAAAGACGACGCCATCCCGCTCGATCAGGCCGACTTCATCGGCTTCGGTCCGGAAGACGGTGAGATAGCGCTCGGCCACCTCCGGCAAACGGTCGAACAACGGCTTCTCGTAGACCGAATTGAAGATCGGCGCGCCAATATCGAAGCGCACGATCTCCAGATCCCGCTCCTTCGCCATGATCACGTGCTCGCCCGGACCATAAAGGCCCATGAGCTTGCCCTTTTCGAGCACGATGAGGCGTTCGGTTTCTTTGGCGCGGACGCGCGTGCGTCCGAGTATCTTTTCGAGAATGGTCATTGTTCTTCACTCCTGCCGGTCTACGTCACGTCCCGGACTTCCTTTCTATTCGTTCGTTGATGATGATCCGGGGACCGGTGGCATGCGGCGTCACGAAACGGTCGGGAGCGGAGCGGAAGGCAGCCAAGCGAGCCACGGGAACGTATTCCCTTAGCCGGCTAAGTCGCGTTCCGCCCATCACCGCCATTCGGCAATGGCGCACGGCGTCAGGCTTACCACTGGGCCGCATCTCTCGATACAGCCAGCTTCCAACTGTCGACATTCCGGTCCCCGGACCGTATTGGACAACACCTTGGCGAGGTGAGCTGATTTTCAGTCAGCGTTGGAGAAGGAGTCGAACCTTCGACAGTCGGGGTATGAGTCCGATGCTCTATCCACTGAGCTATCCATGGTGCAGACAACCGGATTCGAACCGGCGACCTCCGGTATTCCTACCGGTGCTCTACCACTGAGCTATATCCGACTAGCCCCTTCCTCCGGAGAAGCATCCGCATACAGAACGGCAAAGCCGCCTGCACGGGTGGACGGGAAACGCCAACCGCTGATACCGCTCCAGCTTTCGGCCGGGAGGGCGCGTATAGAGCCAAGCGATATCGCAGACAAGACGGAAAATGTCGTTTTGTAAAACTGCCGGGTGAGCTGTCTCCGAAATGCGCCAGTCTGATCAAACGATCATGCGACATTCATTCCGCGCCGGCTTCGATTCATTGCATCTTAACAGGATGCATCTTTAGTTGCTGGGTGCCCACCCAACTCGCAACTGTCTGTGCCCTTTTGGCCATCAACGCGTTCACACTGTTCGCGTTCTGGTCCGACAAGGTTTCTGCGCGCAATGGCGAGAGGCGCACCCCGGAAAGCACCCTGCTTCTGCTTGCCTTCCTGGGAGGAAGTGCAGGCGCAATCCTCGGTCAGCAAGCCTTTCGCCACAAGACGAGGAAAGAACCGTTCCGCTCGCGGCTACGCGCGATCATCGGCCTCCATATGGGCCTTTGCCTGATGGCGGCAGGCTACTTTCTGGCAATGGCGCTCTCACAATGGGCGCTCGCCTGACGCTAAACGCCCAGCAAACTCTGTCACCACCACTTTTCCGGCGAGAACCGGCCCGCAGCCTGTTCGATGACATGGGCGGTACGAAACAGCATTTCCTCGTCGAAAGGCTTGCCGATCAGTTGCAGGCCGAGCGGCAGACCCTTCTGATCAAGCCCGGCGGGAACGGCAATGCCCGGCAGGCCGGCCATGTTGACCGTCACCGTGAACACGTCGTTGAGGTACATCTTCACCGGATCATTGGCCATATCCTGGTCGGCGATGCCGAAGGCAGACGATGGCGTGGCGGGCGTCAGGATCGCGTCGACGCCGGAATTGAAAGCCAGTTCGAAGTCACGCTTGATCAGGTTGCGGACTTTCTGGGCGCGGATGTAATAGGCATCATAATAGCCGGCTGAGAGCACATAGGTGCCGATCATGATGCGGCGCTTGACCTCCTGGCCGAAGCCGGCGGCGCGCGATTTCTCATACATGTCGTTGATATCCTTGCCCTCGACGCGCAGGCCGTAACGGACGCCGTCATAGCGGGCAAGGTTGGACGAGGCTTCCGCCGGGGCAACGATATAGTAAGCCGGCAAAGCATATTTGGTGTGCGGCAGCGAAATGTTGACGATTTCGGCGCCCGCATCCCTAAGCCAGGCAATGCCCTGCTGCCAGATATCCTCGATCTCGGACGGCATGCCGTCGATACGATATTCGTTGGGAATGCCGATCCGCTTGCCCTTGATCGACTGGCCGATGGCAGATTCGTAATCCGGCACCTGGATATCGACGGATGTCGTGTCCTTGGCGTCGACACTGGCCATGGATTTCAGCAGGATCGCGGCATCGCGCACGTCGCGCGCAATCGGTCCGGCCTGGTCGAGCGACGAGGCAAAGGCGACAATGCCCCAGCGCGAGCAGCGGCCATAGGTGGGCTTGATGCCGACCGTGCCGGTGAACGCAGCCGGCTGGCGGATCGAGCCGCCAGTGTCGGTTGCGGTCGCACCGGCGCACAGGAAAGACGAAACCGCGGCAGCGGAGCCGCCCGACGATCCGCCGGGCACCAGATCGGCATTCGAGCCCTTGGCGCGCCAGGGGTTTTTCACCGCACCGTAATAGGAACTCTCGTTGGACGAGCCCATGGCGAATTCGTCCATGTTGAGCTTGCCCAGCATCACCGCGCCGTCATCGAAAAGATTCTGGCTGACAGTCGACTCATATTCCGGCTTGAAGCCGTCGAGCACATGGCTGCAGGCTTGGGTGTGCACACCCTTGGTGGCGAACAGGTCCTTGATCCCGAGCGGAATGCCTTCCAGTGCACCGGGCTTGCCCGCAGCGATGCGTGCGTCGGAGAATTTCGCCTGCGCACGGGCAAGGTCCGGCGTCACCTTCACATAGGCGTTCAGCTTGTCATTGGCCGCCTCGATCGCATTGAGATAGGCATCCGTCAGTTCGACAGCGGTGATCTCCTTCGCAAGAAGTTTCTCGCGGGCATCGGCAATGGTCAGGCGGGTCAGATCGGTCATCGGATACTCGTCTCAGGCGGAAAGCTGCTTGTGATAGAAAACGGAAAATTGCGTGTCGGGATAATCGAGTACCGGCCCACAGCGGGTAAAGCCGGCCTTCTCGTAGATTGCCCAGGCTGCATGATGCTGGTCGCCGGTCTCGATCACCAGTTCCTCGAGCCCATCGGAGATCGCTGCACTGAGGATCTCACCGAGCACGCGTCGGCCAATACCCTGCCCCTGCCATTCGGGCCGCGTATACATGCGCTTGACTTCGCCGATGCGCTTGTCATGGCGCTTCAGCGCACCGCAGGCCACCGGCCTGCCACTGTCGCGCGCGATCCAGACGGTGACATCTGGCTCGGCCATCTGCTCGACCGTCAGGTGATAGGAATGTTCCGGCGGCGTGAGCGTCAATAGATGTGCATTGAGCTCCGCGACCAGTTCGCGGACCTCATCCTGCAGCGGGCTCTCCGTCGTCAGCGTGATGGCCAATGGCGCTTACTCCACGACCTTGGGCACCTGGAAGAAATTCTTGTCGGTGACCGGCGCGTTGGCGACGATACGATCGGCGATGTCGCCGTCGGTGACGGCGTCCGCACGCTTCTTCATCGCCATCGGCGTCACAGACGTCATCGGCTCGACGCCATCGACATCGACCTCGGAAAGCTGCTCGACGAAACCGAGGATACCGTTGAGCTCGCCCATCATCTTCTGGGCTTCCTCTTCGGTCAAAGCCAAGCGGGCCAGCTTCGCCACCCGCTTCACGGTCGTCACATCAACCGACATGTCCCACTCCAGTAACATTCGTCCCCGCACGCTATAAAGGCGCACGGGGATGGGTGCAACGGGTTTTTGGGCGTTCGGTCGCCGTAGCGTCAGACAGTCACGGTATCGCCGACGGCCGGCGCCTCGACCTTGGTCTTCGAACCGTCCATGCCCGATACAAACTTTTCCGGCGTCGGGTCGATAATGCCGAAAGTGCCGTAGTGGCAGGGAATGGCGGTCTTGAAATCGAAGAAACGCTGGCAGGCCAGCGCCGCCACCGCACCACCCATGGTGAAGCGATCACCGACCGGCACGATGCCGATGTCCGGCTGGTGCAGCTCGTTGATCAAGGCCATATCCGAGAAGATGTCGGTGTCGCCCATGTGCAACAGCGTCGGCTCGTCGTCGAAATGCAGCACCAAGCCGTTCGGGTTGCCCAGCGCGTGGGAAACGCCATCTTCAGTCAGATGAGCGGCTGAATGAAGCGCATTGGTGAAGGTCACCGAGAAACCACCGGTATGGATCGTGCCACCGGTATTGCCGGGGTTAATCTTCTTGACGCTGCGATGTGCCAACCAGGCTCCGAGATCCGGGTTTGTGACCACCTCGGCATCGAGTTCACCTGCCAGTGCGATCGCATCGCCGACATGGTCCATGTGGCCATGGGTCAACAGGATATGCGTGACACCCTTGACCGCATCCTTGAGGTCGAGCCCCTGGAAGGACGGATTATGGGTCAGGAAGGGATCGATCAGGATCGTCTGTTTTGCGGTTTCGACGCGGAACGCGGAATGACCAAGCCAGCGAAGTTTCATCGCTATTCTCCAATGTTTTTATACAATTGGCGATCAGTAGCGCGAAGCTCCAATGTTTCCAAGACAGCGTGAAGCGTTTAAGGACAAGTTCACGGAAAGTTGCCCAGAGGAGCCGCAATGACCATCCTTGCCATCGAAGACCTGGCGCATCATCTCGCTGCCGGCGATCTTATCGCCGGCCTCGATCTCGGCACGACCACGATCGGCCTGGCACTTTCCGACAAGGGGCATCGTTTCGCCACCCCGAGGCCGGTCATCAACCGCAAGAAGTTCTCGATCGACGCGGATGTCCTGCTGGCCTTCGCTAAAAAGGAAGAGGTCAAGGCCTTCGTCATCGGCCTGCCGATCAATATGGATGGCAGCCAGGGGCCGCGGGCGCAGGCGACACGCGCTTTCGTGCGCAATATGTCGGAGAAGACGGCGATCCCCTTCACCTTCTGGGACGAACGGCTGTCGACGGTGGCGGCCGAGCGAGCCCTGATCGAGATGGATGTTTCGCGAAAAAAGCGCGAGGAGCGGATCGATTCCGCCGCCGCGGCCTTCATCCTTCAGGGCGCGCTCGACAGGCTTTTGTCGATCTCGAGGGATGCTTCCGGCTTGGAGGACTGACGCTTCTCCCACCACGCCGCGATCTGCCGGCGGCGGCGGAACGCCAGGATGGAGAACAAGACCAGCGAATCGACGATAACTGCCTTCAGCACCAGCGGCGGAATGCTTTTCGGCGGCAGGCCTAGAATGTGACCATAGACCTCAAAGACGAGGTCGTGCATCCGCCGTGACAGAAGGAGGGTGCCGAAATTGATGTCGTAATAGGAGAGCGAATACCAGCTTCCCAGGAGCACCAGCGGCATGGCCCAGAAAAACAGCACCCATTTCATCCCGGGCATCCCTTAAACTGGCGGGCGCCGTCCGGTCTTTGCCGGCTCGGCAGGCCACGTCTCCATTCTCGTATCCCTTCGGCCCATCACAGGCCGCAGTCATTTCAACATTGGCGCTCAGCGCGCGAGCCGGCTCATGACAATTCTGTCGAGCAAGCCAAGCACCGCAAAGCCTGTCAGCGGCACCGTCAGATCCTTGGCGATAAACGCAATCGCCAGGCCCAGCAGCGCCGTGGCCGAGACATTCCAAATTCCGATCCGCATCACGCAAAACCCTGTCAGCCGATCGATGCGACTGTCACAGGTTAAGATGACGCGCGCAACGTAAACCATTTGTTAAGGTTAACATCGGTCAAGGTTGAGAAAACGAGGGAGGATCAGCTTTACGGATAGACGCCGCGAACCAGTCGGCGAACAGCTTGCGCCACCTTCTCCCAGTCCTTGGCAGTCTTGAGCTCTATGCCGGCAAAGCGCCCCGCCGCCTCGCCTGCAAGCACGATATGTTGCACCGAGCCGATCAGCATCGCATTGAGCGTCACCGGATCTATCCCTTTGGGCGGTTGCATCTTGCCGCCAACCCTGTCGATCCAGAGCGCCAGTGCCTTGCCGCGCGCCTCCGCCAGGCGCTTCACCTGTGGCGAATTTTCGGAGATCTCCCAGGCGATGATCTTCTTCATCAGCGGATCGTCGCGCAGGGCTTCCATGAACAGCAGCAGCAGCCGCTCGACCAGGTCGCCGTATGTCAGCAGGAAACCGCCGCCGCCATTCTCCGGCATCCGCTGCTCAACCCAGCCGGCCAGCTCCGCGCCGATCGCATCGACCAGACCGTCCATGCCGCCGAAATAGCGGTAGATCAATTGCTTGTCGCAGCCGGCACGGCGCGCCACGGCGTTGACGCCGAAATTCTGGAAGCCGCTCTCGGCGAGCAGTTCGGAGGCAGCTCTCAATATCCGCGCAGTCGTGGCATTGCGGTCGCGCACCGGCGCTCCGCCGCCATCCTCCGGTTCCGCAGTTTGCGTGTCGATTGTGTCGAGCATTTCCCGTCATCCGCTGATTCCGCTCCGGACGATAGAAACACAATGTCATTGCCGCAATATCAGTGACGCAGCATGCTGGGGATAACATCACCGCTTGGTGACCCGATATGTGCCTCCCGATAGAAGGCTGCGCTTTTGGTCAGTGGCCTGATGCCGGATAGAGCAGTTCGACGATGAACTTCGAGTCGAAGCGTGAATCGAGCATGCCATAGGTCGAGCGCCAGCCGCCGGCGAGCCGGGTTTCGAGGAAGGCATCGGCCATCCGCCCTGCCCCAAGCCGCAGCAGTTCCGCCGAGCCGGCCGCCAGCGCCAGTTGCTCGACCAGGAAGCGGGCAGAGCCCTCGTCGCGCTCACAAAGTGCAACGGCGGCGCGCAGCACGTCGACCGTCTTCGAACCCGCCGGGCCGAGGTCGCGCTGCAGCATGCCGAAGAGAAGCTCGAACTGATCGCGATGGCGCACCAGCACGCGCAGCACATCGAGCGCCATGACATTGCCGGAGCCTTCCCAGATGGCATTGACCGGCGCCTCGCGGTAATGCCGCGCGATCGGCCGCTCCTCGACATAACCGCTGCCGCCGAGGCACTCCATAGCCTCGTAGATCAGCGACGGCGCGAGCTTGCACACCCAATATTTGATCACCGGCGTCATGATCCGCTGATAGGCCGCTTCTTCCGGATTGGTAGCCGCATTGTCGAAAGCATGCGCCAGCCGGAAGCACAGCGCCGTTGCCGCCGAAGCGTCCAGCGCCATGTCGGCCACGACACGCGTCATGATCGGCTGGTCGATGAGATTCTTGCCGAACACGGAACGATCGCGGATATGATGCACCACCTCGGCCAGCGAGGCGCGCATGATGCCCGCCGAAGCGACGGCGCAATCGAGCCGCGTCAGCGTCACCATGTCGAGGATGGTGCGAATGCCCTGATCCGGCTGCCCCAGCAGGAAGCCGTAGGTATCGGAGAATTCCACCTCGCTCGACGCATTCGAACGGTTGCCGATCTTATCCTTGAGCCGCTGGAAACGCAGCCCGTTGCGATTGCCGTCCTCAAGCAGTCGCGGCACGAGGAAACAGCCCATGCCCTCGCGCGTCTGCGCCAGCATGACAAAGGCGTCGCTCATTGGCGCCGACATGAACCATTTGTGGCCCGAAAGCCGGTAGACCATGTCACCGAGCGGTTCGGCAACGGATCGATTGGCACGCACATCGGTGCCGCCCTGCTTCTCCGTCATGCCCATGCCGATCGTCAGCCCGGTCTTCTCGTTGACCGGTTTGTTGGCAGAATCGTATTTGCGCGAGGTGATCTTGCCAAGCCAATTGCGCAGCACGGATTCATTGGCGCGCAATGCCGCGACCGAGGCCGACGTCATGGTCAACGGGCAGAGATGGCCGCATTCGAGCTGCGCAGTGAGGAAAAACCGAACCGCCCTTGCCTGGTGGGCAATGCCCTTCTCGTCCGGCTTGTTCTCCCAGATGGAGGACGAAAGGCCGTTGGCAATCGAGCGCCGCATCAGGGCATGATAGGCCGGATGATAATCGACGATGTCGAGCCGCTCGCCGCGCGGCCCGTGGGTCCTCAGCTGCGGCGTGCCTTGGTTCGCCATCCGAGCCAGTTCCTGCGCCTCGTGCGAGGTGACGTAACGCCCTATGGTCTCGAACTCTTCGCGCAAAGGGCGCGGCATGCCGGAGGAAATATCGACGAGCAGCGGATCTGATCGGAAAGCATTGATGCCGCTCCAAGGAGCTGGCTGGTTCAGTTCTTCTGGCGTGAGATCGAGATTCGCTGTGTTCATAGCGGTCATCTAAACCAATTTGTCGGGCAATGCATGCGGGGCGCGCGCCATGTTGCTTGAATCCCTGTTGAAAACAAGTGTGTGCGGTTGCTTTTCAATCCTGAGCAACAGCCATGAATTTGATGAAGCGCATTCCGCTGGGGATCGGCGCGGTTTGTCGCCGCACGGCCCTTGCTCCTCGAACGCTGCCCTCTTATAGAGCGCGAAAATCCTGAAAGGATTACCCTCATGGTCTTTTTTCCCCACCGCCACCTGCTCGGCATCAAGGGCCTGACCGAACAGGATATCGGCTATTTGCTCGACAAGGCCGACGAGGCGGTGAAAATCTCCCGGCAGCGGGAAAAGAAGACGTCGACATTGCGCGGCCTCACCCAGATCAACCTGTTCTTCGAAGCCTCGACCCGCACCCAAGCCTCCTTCGAACTCGCTGGCAAACGGCTCGGCGCCGATGTCATGAACATGTCGGTTGGCAATTCTTCGGTGAAGAAGGGCGAAACACTGATCGACACGGCGATGACGCTGAACGCCATGCGTCCGGACGTGCTGGTCATCCGCCATTCCGCCGCCGGCGCTGCGGCGCTTCTGTCGCAGAAAGTGTCCTGCTCGGTGATCAATGCCGGCGACGGTCAGCATGAGCATCCGACCCAGGCCCTGCTCGACGCGCTGACCATCCGCCGCGCCAAGGGCAAGCTGTCGCGCATCATCGTCGCCATCTGCGGCGACGTGCTGCATTCGCGCGTCGCCCGCTCGAACATGCTGCTGCTCGGTGCGATGGGCGCGCGCATCCGCGTCGTGGCGCCGGCGACGCTGCTGCCGGCTGGCATCGCCGATATGGGCGTCGAGGTCTATCATGACATGAAGGAAGGCCTGAAGGATGCCGACGTGGTGATGATGCTGCGCCTGCAGCGCGAGCGCATGTCGGGCGCCTTCGTGCCCTCGGTGCGCGAATATTTCCACTATTTCGGCCTCGATGCCGAGAAGCTGAAAGCCGCCAAGGAGGATGCGCTGGTCATGCATCCCGGCCCGATGAACCGCGGCGTGGAGATCGCCTCCGATATTGCCGACGGCCCGCAAAGCGTGATCGGCGAACAGGTCGAGATGGGGGTGGCCGTGCGCATGGCTGTCATGGAGGCCCTGCTGGTCAACGAGAATCTGGGAGAACGCGTATGAGCGCCGTCACCGTCCTCCAGAACGCCCGCATCGTCGACCCGTCGCGTAACCTCGACGAGACCGGCACGATCATCATACGCGATGGCAAGATCGAGGCTGCTGGCCGCGAGGCGTTGAACCAGGGCGCGCCCGGCGGTGCAGTCGTGCGCGATTGCAGCAATCTCCTCGCCGTCCCCGGCCTGATCGACGCCTCGGTCTTCACCGGCGAACCCGGCGGCGAGCACCGCGAAACCATCGCCTCGGCCGGCAAGGCCGCCGCGGCAGGTGGCATCACGTCCTTCATCATGATGCCCGATACAGACCCGGTGATCGACGATGTCGCCCTGGTCGAATTCGTCCGCAAGAATGCCCGCGACGCCTCCCCGGTCAACATCTATCCGGCCGCAGCCCTGACCAAGGGACTGGCCGGCGGAGAGATGACCGAGATCGGCCTGCTCAAGGAAGCTGGCGCCGTGGCCTTCACCAATGGCCGGGAGCATCTGCATGATACGCAGGTGCTGCGGCGTGCACTGACCTATGCACGCGAATTCGGCGCCGTGGTCGCGCTCGAAGCCCGCGATCAATATCTCAGTGCCGAAGGCGTGATGAACGAGGGCCTGCTCGCCTCCTGGCTCGGCCTCTCCGGAATCCCGCACGAGGCGGAACTGATCCCGCTGGAGCGCGACCTCCGCATCGCAGCCCTGACCCGGGGCCGCTATCACGCGGCTAAAATCTCCGTGCCGGAAAGCGTCGAGGCAATTGCAACAGCCAAGAAGCGCGGCGCCAAGGTCACGTCAGGCATTTCGATCAACAACCTGACGCTCAACGAAAACGACATCGGCGAATACCGCACCTTCTTCAAGCTCTACCCGCCGCTACGCGGCGAGGATGCACGCGTGAAAATGGTCGAGGCACTGAACAATGGCGAGATCGACATCATCGTCTCCGCGCACGACCCGCAGGATGTCGACACCAAGCGCCTGCCCTTCAGCGAAGCCGCCAACGGCGCCATCGGCCTCGAAACCATGCTGGTCGCAGCACTTCGCCTTTATCACGACGGCTCCGTCAACCTGATGCGGCTGATCCACGCCATGTCGACCAAGCCGGCGGAGATCTTCGGCCTGCCGGGCGGGACGCTGAAGCCGGGCACGCCTGCTGATATCACGCTGATCGATCTTGACGAGCCGTGGATCTGCATCAAGGATCACCTCGTCTCGCGCTCCAAGAACACGCCGTTCGAGAATGCCCGCTTTTCCGGGCGGGCGGTGGCGACTTATGTGGCTGGCAAGTTGGTATTCTCATTGAATTAGTCCCCGGGGGAGGACGACATGGATAGTTTGATGACTTGGAACATCGCGGCCTTTCCCGCGATCATCTGCGCCGTGCTCGGCTACCTCTCCGGCTCGGTCCCTTACGGCCTCATCCTCACCCGCATGGCCGGCCTCGGCGACGTGCGCTCGATCGGCTCCGGCAATATCGGCGCCACGAATGTCCTGCGGACCGGCAACAAAGGCCTCGCCGCCACCACGCTGATCCTCGATGCGGTCAAGGGCACGGCCCCGGCCCTTCTGGCGCTGCATTTCCTCGGCATCGAAGGTGGCGTGATTGCCGGCTTCTTCGCCTTCCTCGGCCATATCTTCCCGGTCTGGCTCGGCTTCAAGGGTGGCAAGGGGGTGGCGACCTATATCGGCGTGACCTTCGGCCTCGACTGGCGCATGGGTGTGCTTTTCCTGCTGGTCTGGATTGCCACCGCCGCCATTAGCCGTTACTCGTCATTTTCCGCCCTGGTTGCGACGATCGTGATCCCGATTGTGGAATGGGTCGTCGATGACCATAAGGTCGCGGTGCTTGCAGCCGTGATGTCCGTGATCGCCTGGATCAAGCATCGGGCAAACATTCAGAGGTTGCTCTCCGGCACCGAGAGCAAGATCGGCAACAAGGGGTAAGCAGGCAGAATGGCGAATAGCGCAGGTTCGAAAGGCATTGCGCTCACCGATCGCCAGCGGCTCGCCTGGCTGCGCCTGATCCGCTCCGACAATGTCGGCCCCGCGACCTTCCGCGATCTCATCAATCAGTTCGGCACCGCCGAAGCCGCGTTGCAGAGGCTGCCGGAACTGTCTGTACGTGGCGGCGCCACCCGCAGCATTCGCATCGCGACCGTGGAAGAGGCCGAGACGGAACTTGATTTCGCCCGTCGCTTTGGTGCCTGTTTTGTCGGCATCGGCGAGCCGGATTATCCGCCGGCGCTCCGGCAGATCGAAGGCGCCCCGCCATTGCTTGCCGTAAAAGGCAAAGCCGAAGCGCTGCAGCGCCCGGCGGTCGGCATGGTTGGTGCCCGTAATTGCTCGGCCATCGGGGCCAAATTCGCGGGCATGCTGGCCCGCGATATCGGCAAGGCGGGCTACACCATCGTTTCCGGCCTGGCGCGTGGCATCGATGCCGCCGCCCACCGGGCCAGCCTGGAAACCGGAACGATCGCGGTCCTTGCCGGTGGCCTTGATCAGCCCTACCCACCCGAACATGCCGATCTGGTCAACGAGATCGCCGCCGCCGGTGGTACGGCGATCACGGAAATGCCGTTCGGCTGGGAACCCCGCGCTCGCGACTTTCCGCGCCGCAACCGGCTGATTGCCGGCGTCGCGCTCGGCCTCGTGGTGATCGAGGCCGCCGAACGCTCCGGCTCGCTGATCACCGCCCGTTATGCCGGAAATTTTGGCCGTCAGGTTTTTGCGGTGCCCGGCTCGCCGCTCGACCCGCGCAGCCAGGGCGCCAATGGGTTGTTGAAGGATGGCGCCCAGATCGTCACCGAATCTGCGGATGTCATTCGCTCGATGGCGCCCATGACCCGCGTCGATCTCTTTAGCGACACGGCGCTCGGCGAGCCGCCACGAGAGGAATACAGACCCACCTCTCCCCCGCCGAGCGATTCGGAGCGGGACCGGATACTTGACGCGTTGAGCACCACGCCCGTCGAGATCGACGAAATCATACGTCATACCGGTTGCAACGCCCAGCTTGTCTATTCGATCCTGCTGGAGCTAGACCTCGCCGGCCGACTGCACCGGCATCCGCGCGGGCTCGTTTCGCTGGATTTGACGCAGGATTGACGCGGATTTGGCTAGGAGAATACCGCCTGCTTCGCCGAGGGCCGCGTCCGGATGACCTTGAACAACCGAGCCGGGCACACGATATGCTGCAACTCTTGGGCGCTCGGCTTGATGATCTCGCCGAGATTGTCAAGACGGACGGATTGCATTGCCGCATGTTCGAAGGCTATAAGCGCCCCAAGACGATCGCACATAGATTAGTGAGAGCGGAGCGCCCGGCCCATTACGGCAGCCGGACAGCGACGAGACACGACGAACAGAAAGCCGTCTGGCAGACAGAACATGAACGTAGTGGTGGTGGAATCGCCTGCAAAGGCAAAGACGATCAACAAATATCTCGGTCCGGGTTACAAGGTGCTGGCGTCCTTCGGCCATGTCCGCGATCTCCCCGCCAAGGACGGCTCCGTTCGACCTGACGACGACTTTGAAATGTCCTGGGAAGTCGACAGCGCGTCGCAGAAGCGGCTGAATGAAATCGCCGATGCCGTCAAGAAATCCGATGGCCTGATCCTCGCCACCGACCCGGATCGCGAGGGCGAAGCGATTTCCTGGCACGTGCTTGATGTCCTGAAGAAGAAGAGGGTCATCGGCGACAAGCCGGTCAGCCGCGTCGTCTTCAATGCCATCACCAAGAAGGCGGTGCTCGACGCCATGGCTGCGCCGCGCGATATCGACGCGCCGCTGGTCAATGCCTATCTCGCCCGCCGCGCGCTGGACTATCTCGTCGGCTTCAACCTATCGCCAGTCCTCTGGCGGAAGCTGCCAGGCGCCCGTTCGGCCGGCCGCGTGCAGTCGGTTGCGCTGAGATTGGTCTGCGACCGCGAGACTGAGATCGAGCGCTTCGTTGCGGAAGAATACTGGAACATCGTGGCTTTGCTGCGCACGCCGCGCAACGACACGTTCGAGGCACGCCTGGTCAGCGCCGACGGCAAGCGCATGCAGGCACGCTCGGTCGGCAATGGCGTGCTGGCCAAGGACCTCAAAACCATGCTGGACAGCGCGGCCTACCGCGTCGACAGCGTCGAAGCCAAGCCGGTCAAGCGCAATCCCGCACCGCCTTTCACCACCTCGACTTTGCAGCAGGCCGCATCGTCGCGCCTCGGCTTTTCAGCCTCACGCACCATGCAGGTGGCGCAGAAGCTCTATGAAGGCCTTGACCTCGGCGGCGAATTCGCCGGCCTGATCACCTATATGCGTACCGACGGCGTGCAGATGGCGCCCGAAGCGGTCGATGCCGCACGTCGCGCCATCGGCAGCCAGTTCGGCCCCAATTATGTGCCGGACAAGCCGCGCTTCTACTCCACCAAGGCAAAGAATGCCCAGGAAGCGCACGAAGCGATCCGCCCGACCGATTTCAACCGCACGCCGGAAAGCATCCGCCAATATCTCGACGCTGATCAATATCGCCTTTATGACCTGGTCTGGAAGCGCGGCATTGCCAGCCAGATGGCGAGTGCCGATTTCGAGCGCACCACCGTCGAGATCACCGCCACCAATGGCGGCCGCACCGCTGGCCTGCGCGCCACCGGTTCGGTGATCAAGTTCGACGGCTTCATCGCCGCCTATACCGACCAGCGCGAGGAAAAAGAGGATAACGACGCCGAGGACGAGGATGGCCGCCTGCCGGAAATCCGGCTGCACGAGGCGCTCGCCAAGGAAAAGATCGACGCTAGTCAGCATTTCACCGAACCGCCGCCGCGCTATTCGGAAGCGACCCTGATCAAGAAGATGGAAGAGCTCGGCATCGGCCGCCCATCGACCTATGCCTCGACGCTGGCGACGCTCCGCGACCGCGGCTATGTGACCATCGACAAGCGCAAGCTGATCCCCGATTCCAAGGGCCGTATCGTCACGGCCTTCCTGGAAAACTTCTTCACCAAATATGTCGAGTATGACTTCACCGCTTCGCTTGAGGAAAAGCTCGACAGCATTTCCGCCGGTGAGCTGAACTGGAAGGACGTGCTGCGCGATTTCTGGAAGGATTTCTTCTCCCAGATCGAGCAGACCAAGGAATTGCGCGTCAGCGACATTATCGACGCGATGAACGAGGCGCTGGCACCCCTGCTCTTCCCGGCCCGCGCCGATGGCGGCGATCCGCGCATCTGCCAGGTCTGCGGCACTGGCAAATTGTCGCTGAAGCTCGGCCGCTACGGCGCCTTTATCGGCTGCTCGAACTATCCGGAATGCAATTTCACCCGCCAGCTATCCAGCGAAGCTACGGACGAAGCTTCGGTTTCCAGCGAGCCGAGTTCCTTCGGTACCGACCCGATCACCGGCGAAGAGATCACGCTGCGTTCCGGCCGTTTCGGACCCTATGTCCAGCGCGGCGACGGCAAGGATGCCAAGCGCGCCAGCCTTCCAAAAGGCTGGACGCCGGACCAGATGAACCAGGAAAAGGCGATTGCCTTGCTCAACCTGCCGCGCGACATCGGCAAGCATCCCGAATCCGGCAAGATGATCTCGTCGGGCATCGGCCGCTACGGTCCGTTCCTGCTGCATGACGGCGGCTATGCCAATCTCGAATCGGTCGAGGATGTGTTCTCGATCGGTCTCAATCGCGCCGTCTCCGTCATCGCCGACAAGGCATTGAAAGCGGCTGAGGGCGGCCGTGGAGCCCGTGGCGCTCCGGCGGCGTTGAAGGAACTGGGCGATCATCCAAACGGCGGCAAGATCACTGTCCGGGATGGACGCTACGGGCCTTACGTCAATTGGGACAAGGTCAACGCGACACTGCCCCGTGGCAAGGATCCGCAATCGGTGACGATGGAAGAAGCGCTTGCCCTGATCACCGAGCGCGCCGCCAAGGCACCCGCTGGCAAGGCGAAGCCGGCGCCGAAGAAGAAGGCCGCAGCGGCCGAGTCGACTGACGGAGCCAAGGCCGCTGCCAAGCCGAAAACTGCAGCGAAATCGGCTGCAAAATCCAAAACCGCAACCAAGACAACGGCCGCCAAGCCGAAAACGACGAGTGCCAAAACCAAGAAGGCCTGATTCCGTGGCAAGAATGCCAAGATCCAACGACAGGACGAAGCCGGCGGCCAAGGTCGCCGGCCCGAAGCAATCGATCGTTCAGGGTGTGGTGCCGCCACGCGAAGTGCTGCTCGAGTTCATCCAGGACAATCCCGATCGCGCCAACAAGCGCGACATCGCCAAGGCCTTCGGCCTTAAGGGCGATACGCGGGTTGAGCTGAAAGCGGCGCTGCGCGCGCTCGAAGACGACGGCATGCTGGAGAAGGATCGCAAGGCGTTGAAGCGGCCGGGCACTTTGCCGCCGGTCACCGTGCTCGATATCACCATGCGCGACACGACCGGCGAACTGATCGGCCGTCCGGCAGAATGGCCTGAAGATGGCGGTGTCGCGCCCGCGGTGCTGATCCGTCAGTCTTCAGGCGGCGAGCGCTCGAAGACCAAGGCGCCTGTCGCCGGAATCGGCGACCGCGTTGTCGCGAAAATTTTCCCCAACAAGGAACGGGGCGGCCCGGCCTATACGGCGCGCGTCATCAAGGTGATCGACAAGCGCAAGAATGCCGGTCTGGGCGTGTTCCGGTCGATCGACGGCGCCGCCGCGCGCATCCTGCCGATCGACAGGCGCGCCACCGAACTCGAAGTCGATCCGGAATTCGTCGGGGACGCCAAGGACGGCGATCTGGTCGAGATCGAGTCGGCCCGCATCGGCCGTTATGGCCTGCCGCGCGCCAAGGTTCTCTCGGTGATCGGTTCGGTCGCCAGCGAAAAGGCGATCTCGATGATCGCCATCCATGCGCATGGCATCCCCTACATGTTCTCCGATGCCGTGATGCGCGAGGCGGACGCCGCCGGCCCGGCCGACATGAAGCATCGCGAAGACTGGCGCGACATGCCGCTGGTGACCATCGACCCGGCCGACGCCAAGGACCATGACGACGCCGTCTATGCCGAGCCGGACACGTCTCCGGACAATCCCGGCGGCGTCATCGTCGTTGTCGCCATTGCCGATGTCTCCTGGTATGTGCGGCCGCAATCGTCGCTCGATCGCGAAGCGCTCAGGCGCGGCAATTCCGTCTATTTTCCCGATCGCGTCGTGCCGATGCTGCCGGAGCGCATCTCCAACGATCTCTGCTCGCTGAAGGAAAATGTCGACCGCCCGGCGCTCGCTGTGCGCATGGTCTTCTCCAAGGAAGGCCGCAAGGCGTCGCATACCTTCCACCGCATCATGATGCGCAGCGCGGCCAAGCTCGCCTACCAGCAGGCGCAGGCCGCGATCGACGGCCATCCGGACGACAAGACCGGCCCGATCCTCGATCCCATCCTCAAGCCGCTCTGGGCGGCCTATGCGATCCTCAAGGCCGGTCGCGACCGTCGGCAGCCGCTCGAGCTCGACATGCCCGAGCGCAAGATCCTGCTGAAATCCGACGGCACTGTCGATCGGGTCATCGTGCCGGAGCGGCTCGACGCCCACAAACTGATCGAAGAGATGATGATCCAGGCCAACGTCTCCGCCGCCGAGACGCTGGAGAAGAAGAAGCAGGCGCTGGTCTACCGCGTACACGACGCGCCGAGCCTCGCCAAGCAGGAAACCCTGCGTCAGTTCCTCGGCACGCTTGATATTTCGCTCGCCCACGGCAATCTGCGCTCCAACCATTTCAACCACATTCTTGAGAAGGTCGAGGACAAGCCTTACGAGATCATGGTCAACGAAATGGTGCTGCGCTCGCAGAGCCAGGCCATCTACAGCCCTGAGAATATCGGCCATTTCGGCCTCAATCTCCTGCGCTACGCCCACTTCACCTCGCCGATTCGCCGCTATGCCGACTTGATCGTGCATCGGGCGCTGGTCGCCTCGCTTGGCCTGGGTGCGGGCGGGCTTACCATGGAGGAAGAAGGGCAGCTCGACGATATCGCCGCGGAAATCTCCACGTTTGAGCGACGGGCGATGGCGGCCGAACGCGAGACCATCGAACGGCTCGTCGCGCATCATCTGGCGGGCCGGATCGGCGCTGAATTCGATGGTCGGGTGTCCGGCGTCACCAAATCCGGACTATTTGTCTCACTTCCCGCCTATGGCGCCGACGGCTTCGTTCCCATATCTACGCTGGGCAACGATTACTATATATATGACGAAGCGCACCAGGCATTGACCGGCGAACGGTCAGGCCTGGGTTACCGGCTGGGCGATCCAGTCCGTGTCAGGCTGGCGGAAGCTGCACCTCTCGCCGGCGCTCTGCGGTTCGAAATATTGAGCGAAGGGCGCAAAATGCCGACGGCAATGCGCTCCTTCCACAAGTCGGGTAAGCGTCCACCGGCGCGCCCGGCCCGTAAGTTGCCGGGAACGCGGCCCCCGCGAGGTCGAAGGTGACATCCGTCGGGGGTGACGGGCAAAGGAGAACGAAAATGCAGGCGAGCCAGAACTGGTCGAATGCAGGACAAGACGACATCGGTAAGCGCGATGTGATGCAGTCGATGAAGCGCGGCTTCCTATGCCGCTGCCCGAATTGCGGTGAAGGCAGGCTGTTCCGCAAATTCCTCAAGCCGGTCGACAATTGCGCCGTCTGCGGCGAGGATTACACCCACCAGCGCGCCGACGACCTGCCGGCCTATCTGACGATCATCGTCGTCGGCCATATCACGCTTGGCGGCTTCCTGTTCACCGACATGAGCTTCCAGGTGTCGAGCTGGATCCATCTCGCCATCTGGGCGCCGCTGACATTGATCCTGGCGCTCGCGCTCATTCAGCCGATCAAGGGCGGTGTCATCGGGCTGCAATGGGCTACGCGTATGCACGGCTTCGGTGGGCACGATCCGAGGCCGGAGGACACGCTTGCGGAGCATCAACAGCCGTGAGCGAAATGCGAGGAAATCCGGACAAAATGCACGCGGAGGCTTTGAAATCCGGTCCCCAGCCGTCTAATTAGCAGTGGGGGATGTTCCTGTTTCTGGGGAACAGTCGATCGTTGGATTGACCATCTTGAAAGTGAGCATGCATGAGTGACCAGATCGACGGCGCGCGCGAGGACATTCATTGGCCCTCGCTGTTCGCCGCCATTTCGTCGATATCCGCAGTGGGTATCGCCATAGGGCTCGGCCTGCCGCTGCTGTCGCTGCTGCTCGACCAGCGCGGCATCCCCTCCTTCCTGAGCGGCCTCAACACAGCGACAGCCGGCATCGCCGCCATGATCGCTGCGCCCGTCACCACCAAGCTTGCACACAGTGCGGGCGTGGCGACGACGATGATCTGGGCGGTGCTGATCGCCGCGATCAGTTCGCTCGGCTTCTACTATATCGAAAATTTCTGGGCCTGGTTTCCGCTGCGCATCGTGTTCCACGGCGCGGTGACGACGCTGTTCATCCTGTCGGAGTTCTGGATCAATTTTGCCGCCCCGCCCAGCAAGCGCGGTCTGGTGCTCGGCATTTACGGCACGGTGCTGTCGGTCGGCTTTGCCATCGGCACCTCGATCTTCTCGGCGGTCGGCACCCAGGGTATCCTGCCTTTCCTGGTCGGTGCGGCCGTCATCCTGGCCGCCGCGATCCCCATCTATCTGGCGCGCGGCGAAAGCCCTTATCTCGATGAGAAGCCGCAACATCACTTCCTGCGCTACACTTTCGTCGTGCCCACGGCGATCATCGGCGTCTTCGTCTTTGGCGCAGTCGAGGTTGGAGGCCTCGGCCTGTTCCCAATCTATGCAACGCGACAGGGTTTTACGCCGGCGGAAGCGGGCAACCTGCTGACCGCCATGGCGATCGGCAATGTCGTCTTCCAGATCCCCCTCGGCCTGGTTTCCGATCGCCTGAAAGACCGGCGCATGCTGCTGTTCATCATGGGCCTGGTCGGCCTGGCCGGTGCCATCGTGCTCCCCTTTATTTCGACCAGCTGGGTGATGATGGCGATCCTGCTGTTCATCTGGGGCGGCGTTGTCGCCGGCCTCTATATGGTCGGACTCAGCCATATCGGCCAGCGATTCTCCGGCTCGGATCTTGCCGCTGCCAACGCTGCCTTCATCTTTGCCTATGCGGTGGGCACGATCGCCGGACCTATTGCCATCGGCGCGGGCTTGAGCCTGGGCGGACCCGAAGGGTTTGCACGGGTGTTGATGGCCTTCTTCGCCATCTTCGTCGTATTTGCCATCTATCGGCTGATTTTTCATCCCCATCGCACTTGACTTTTAGCCGCCAATGCGTAGTTTCCGCGGCACTTCGCCGTGGCCGAAAGTGATTCCGCGGCATTGATTTTTTTAAGGCAGGACGACCATGGCGAAAGCGACCACGATCAAGATCAAGCTTCTCTCGACGGCTGACACCGGCACGTTCTATGTGACGACCAAGAACAGCCGCACCATGACCGAGAAGATGACCAAGACCAAGTATGACCCGGTCGTGCGCAAGCACGTCGAGTTCAAGGAAACCAAGATCAAGTAATTCTGATCTTCCGGTTTGACGAAAAAAGCGCGCGACCTGAGGTCAGCGCGCTTTTTTCGTTGTCTGGGCATAGAATCGGATCGCGACTTGAGACATTCGCCCCCTCGTCCCGAACGAGGTGTGTCATACCAAGTGTCGATGATATGAACCTATTGCGCCGGGCGCTTTTGGCTTCCGGCTAGGAGCAAACCGCAGTCGGAC
>NZ_JBFUFK010000042.1:0-88990 GCF_056403475.1 Rhizobium sp. P2_G9
GGTTCTTGTCCATCGGCCCGCAGGTTCGATCCACGCTTCCTCCCCACGGTCAGTCGCCCTTCCGCAGTTGCGCTTCTCTTCGCTCGCCATGACCAGCTTACGGTGGGACTTCCACCCACAAGAATGCGCCCATGCTGGGCGCACAACGAAAGCGGCCTTGCGAACATTTTTCGCAAGGCCGCATCGTCATTAGCTTGGGAGCGGCGAGCCGACCCGAGGGGCAAACTCAGGTGTTCAGGCAGCGGCCAATTCGACAACGTTCAATTCGACATTGATATTGCCGCGCGTCGCCTTGGAATAGGGGCAGGTCTGGTGGGCTTCTTCGACCAGGGTCCGTGCCAGCTCGGATTCAATGCCGGGCATGCTGACATTGAGGCGCGCCTGGAGGAAATAGGCGCCGTCGGTCATGCCGAGATCCACTTCGGCATCGACGGCGAGATCGGCGGGCAGCTTGACCTTGCGCTTGGCGGCGGCCAGGCCGATGGCACCGATGAAGCAGGCCGACCAGCCGGCGGCGAACAGCTGTTCCGGATTGGTGCCGGCATGGGCGCTGCCGGGAGGCGAGAGCCTGACGTCGAGCTGGCCGTCGCTGCTCTGCGAGGCGCCGTCGCGACCGCCGGTGGTGTGGGTGTGAGCGGTGTAGAGAACCTTGTCGATCTTGGTCATGATAGTCACTCCGTTGTTTGTCGCAGTCGCGACGTGTTTGACGAGGTGGGTTTTGACGGATCGACGTATCCGGGATGTGTGCAAAAGCGGGAGAATTGTATCAGAGCGTAGCAGCGGCCGGATGCGACACGCGGCAATACAATTTGCCGCGTTTTATGAGCTCACGGGATGACGACTTCCGCCGCAAGGCCGCCACCCTCGCGATTGTACAGCCGCACAGAACCGCCGATGGCAGCGGCCAATTGCTGCGCGATCGCCAGGCCGAGGCCGCTGCCGCCGGTCTCGCGGTTGCGGGATTGTTCGACCCTGTAGAAGGGCTGCATGGCGGCCTCCAGCTGGTCGTCCGGAATGCCCGGCCCGCGATCCATCACCGTGATGACGACAGCGGTTTCGCCGCGGCGCTCCATGCTGATCTCGGCTGCGCCGGCAAATTTCAGCGCATTGTCGATGAAGTTCGTCAGGATGCGCCGCAAGGCATGCGGCTTAGTCTGCACCTTGCTCTCGACCGTGCCGATGACGCTGACGGCTTTGCCCATGTCCTGGTAGTCATAGGCCATGCTTTCGACGAAGGAGGCGATATCGATGCGCGACACCTTTTCGGCATTGCCATGGGCGCTACGGGCATAGGCGATGCCGTCCTGCACCAGCCGCTCGATCTCGCCGAGATCGTGGACGAGCTTGTCCTTTTCTGGCGAGTCGTCGGCCATGTCGGCGCGCAGCCGCATGCGGGTGATTGGCGTCTGCAGGTCATGCGAGATCGCGGCAAGGATCTGCACCCGCTCTTCGAGATAATGCGTGATCCGGTCGCGCATGGCGTTGAAGGCGCGGGCGGCATGCGCGACCTCGCTCGGCCCCTTTTCGCTCAGCGGCACCGTCTTCTTGTTGGGATCAAGCGCATCGGCGGCGGCGGCAAGATCGGCCAAGGGCCGGATCGCCTGGCGGACCGCGAACCAGGTGCAGAGCACCAGAAGCAGCATCTGGATCGCCAGCACGTAAGGCAGCCAGTCGGCGATCGGCATGACGCCGCGCGGCGTGACGTCGATGGTCAGCGGCGTGCCGTCGCTCAATTTCAGATGTGCCTGCATGCGCTTGCCGTCGCCGGGGATGGATTCGATCGTCAGCGGGAATTGATGTCCCGCCGCTTCCTCGATCTTGGCGGCAATCTCCCTGCCATGTGGCGAAAGGTCTGGGACGCCGGGCAGACCACTGCTGAGTTCCAGGTGATAATTGCCGCGGCTCAGCCGATCCAGCAGATCGGCGCGCTCAGTGGTCGGCAGCCGGTCCAGCACGGCAATCGAGGTGGCGACATCGGTCTCCAGCGTGTTGAGCATCACTTCCTTGGCCGACATGTAGCGTTCGGCAAGCAGCACGGTGAAGGACAGGCCGTAGGCGATCGCCAGCCCGACCAGCAGGATGATAAAAAGCCGAGCCCTGATTGTGCTCGGCCAAAGCGGCATGGGCGTGGGAAGAGTGGCGGCCGTCATTGCCTCGGCTCCGAGATTTCGACCGGCACGGCAAAGACATAGCCTTCGCTGCGCACCGTCTTGATATAGGCGGACTCGCGCGCGTCGTCGCCAAGCCGCTGCCGCAGCCGGCTGACCAGCAGGTCGATCGAGCGGTCGAAGATTTCGGCGTCGCGGCCCTGGGTCAGGTTGAGCAACTGATCGCGGTTGAGCACCCGCTGCGGATGATCGATGAAGACGCGCAGCAGCCGGTATTCGGCGCCGCTCAGGGCGACCTCGGTGCCCTCTTTGTCGAGCAGGTGGCGGCCAACCGTATCTAGGCGCCAATCGCCGAATGTCAGGATCTGGCCGGCTTCGGTGATCTGCAGGTTGGGCGGCAGCATGCGGGTGCGGCGAAGCACCGCCTTGATGCGCGCCAGCAGTTCGCGCGCGGCAAATGGTTTCGGCAGGTAATCGTCGGCGCCCATTTCGAGCCCGATGATCCGGTCCATCTCGTCGCTGCGGGCGGTCAGCATCAAGATCGGCGTCGTCTTGTGCTTGCCGGCGCGAAGTTCGCGGCAGAGCACCAGGCCGTCATCGCCCGGCATCATCACGTCGAGCACGATCAGGTCGACGCTGTTGGCTTCCAAAAATTTGCGCATCTGGCGGCCGTCAGCAGCGACGGTTGTCTTGAGCCCGTTCTTGGTCAGGTAAGTGGAGACCAGTTCGCGGATTTCGCGATCGTCGTCGACGATCAGGACATGGTCGACATGTTCCATTTTTCTGCTTTCGGTTCTGCTCTGTCTGACATGGGCGGGCGACCCGCATAGAGGTAATGCCGACGGCCGCGAAGCGCAAATCCGCTTCGCGGGGTCGCGCCGTTCGAGCTCTATCTTACATCCGATCAACGTCGATGATCGCCTGGGCAAAGGCCTCCGGCGCTTCCTGCGGCAGGTTGTGGCCGATGCCACCGGTGATGGTGCGGTGCTGGTACTTGCCGGAGAACTTGCCGGCATAGGCCTTGGGGTCCGGATGCGGGGCGCCGTTCTGGTCGCCTTCCATCGTGATCGTCGGGATCGAAATCAGCGGGCCCTTGGCGAGCTTTTCCTCGAACGCATCGAAGCGGGCTTCGCCTTCCACCAGACCGAGCCGCCAGCGATAGTTATGGATGGTGATGGCGACATGATCGGGATTGTCGAAGGCCGTGGCCGAACGCTGGAAGGTCGCGTCGTCGAAATGCCAGGTCGGCGAGGCCGTCTCCCAGATCAGGCGGGCGAAGTCGTGAGTATGTTCCTGGTAGCCCAGCCGGCCGCGCTCGGTGGCGAAATAGAACTGGTACCACCAGGCTTGTTCGGCCTTGGGCTGCAGCGGCTTCTTGTTGATCTCCTGGCTGCCGATCAGATAGCCGCTGACGGAAACCAGCGCCTTGCAGCGTTCCGGCCAGAGGGCCGCCATGATGTCGGCAGTACGCGCGCCCCAGTCATAACCGCCGATGACGGCCTTCTGGATGCCGAGCGCATCCATCAGCGCGATCATGTCGGCAGCGAGTGCCGATTGCTGGCCGTTGCGCGGTGTGCTGGCTGAGAGGAAGCTGGTGGTGCCGTAGCCGCGCAGATAGGGAACGATGACGCGATAGCCGGCAGAAGCAAGAATTGGGGCGACATCGACATAGCTATGGATGTCGTAGGGCCAGCCGTGCAGCAGCAGGACCACCGGCTTGTTGCCCGCGCCGGCCTCGGCATAGCCGATTTCGAGATCGCCGGCCTTGATGCTCTTCATCGATTCGAAGGAGGTGTGCCTGACGGCCTTTTTGGTCGGCGTGGCGTTTGCCGCGAGCTTCTGCGTTGCTGCGCGAACCGGGTCGGCAAAGCCGAACTCCACGGCGACGGCGGTCATTGCGGCCATGCCGAACAGGCGGCGGCGTCCGAGGTTGATTTCATCAGGCATTGGTCTCTCTCCAAATGGTGTTGATCATGGTGAGGAGAAAACAGCCGGCATGTATCGGCGATATTTCAGATGCGGGCTGAATTGTATCAGACTGTAGCCTCAGCCTCAGCCTGCTACATTCCCTTACATTTCCCCCTGTTGCCGGACACATCCGGGATACGCGGCGGCCGCCAAATGCATCTCGTTGATGGCGGTGATCGATCGCCGTCCAGAACCCGATCAACGGTTTCAGAGGAAACGATGATGACGCTCATTGTCATTGCCTATCTAGGCGGCGCGCTGACGATTTTCAGCCCTTGCATTCTTCCCATCCTTCCCTTCGTGTTTGCCCGGGCGGGGCAGCACTTTGCGAAAAGCACTCTGCCGATGCTGGTCGGCATGGCAATCACCTTTGCCGGGGTCGCCACCCTTGCTGCGGTCGGCGGCAGCTGGGCGTTGCATGCCAATGAATATGGCCGTTTCGCCGCACTTCTGCTGCTGGCGCTGTTCGGCCTCAGCCTGCTGTCGCCTCAGGTTTCGAGCTGGCTGTCGCGGCCGGTCGTCGAATTCGGCAACCGGCTGACCCGCGCCGCCGGCACTGCGGCAGCGCCCACTGTCGCGAGCTCGTTCATCCTTGGCGTGGCGACTGGCCTGCTCTGGGCGCCCTGCGCCGGCCCGATCCTCGGTCTGGTGCTGACGGGTGCTGCGCTGCAAGGCGCCAATCTGGGTACGACCTTGCTGCTGCTTGCCTATGCTGCCGGCGCGGCGAGTTCGCTCGCCATCGCCCTTCTCGTCGGCGGCAAGGTGTTTTCCGCTATGAAGCGCTCGCTCAATGTCAGTGAACGCATTCGCCAGGGCCTCGGTGTTGCGGTGCTGGCCGGCGTGGCGGTGGTCGCGACCGGTCTCGACACCGGCCTGCTCGCCCGGCTCTCCTACACCAGCACGTCGTCCTTCGAACAGGCGGTGCTCGACCGGTTCAATACCAGCCGCCCGCATGCTTCCGACGTTGCCAGCAATGACCGGATGATCGGCTCAACCGACCCGAAGGCTCCCTTCGTCAGTGAGCTGCCGGTGGAAGGCATCGCTCCTTCGCTCAATGGTGCCGTGACCTGGCTAAATTCCAAGCCCCTGACGCAGGCTCAATTGAAGGGCAAGGTCGTGCTCGTCGATTTCTGGACCTATTCCTGCATCAACTGCATCCGTACCATTCCCTATGTCAAAGCCTGGGCGGAAAAGTATGCGGATCAAGGCCTCGTCGTGATCGGCGTCCATGCCCCGGAATTCGCCTTCGAGAAGAATGTCGACAATGTTCGCAAGGCGATTGCCGATTTCAAAATCGGCTATCCGGTGGCCATCGACAACGATTACCGCATCTGGCGCGCCTTCGATAACAACTACTGGCCGGCGCATTATCTGATCGATGCCAAGGGTCGCATCCGCTACCACAATTTCGGCGAAGGCAATTATGCTGAGACAGAACAGGCGATCCAGGACCTGTTGCATGAATCCGGCGGCAAGATGCAGGTTAACGCCCCCGTCGACCCGAATGCCGGGGGCTTCGAAGCCGCGCCCGATTTCGCCGATGTCCGCTCCGGCGAGACCTATATCGGCTATGGCAAGGCGACGGGCTTTGCCTCGCCGGAAAACGTCCAGGCGGATGCAGCGCGCGATTATTCGATCGCCGAGCCGGGCTTGAACGAATGGGGCCTCTCCGGCACCTGGACGATCGGGGCGGAAAAAGCGGATCTCGACAAGGCCAATGGCGCGATCCGTTACCGCTTCAGCGCCCGCGACCTGCATCTGGTCCTCGGTCCGGGCTCGAACGGCAAGCCGATCCGCTTCCGGGTGACCATGGACGGCAAGGCGCCCGGCGAAAATCATGGCGCTGATACGGACGCCCAGGGTTTTGGCACGGTGACCGCGACACGGCTCTATCAGCTCGTCCGCCAAGCCGGTGACGTCCAGGCCCGCAATTTCGAAATCCAGTTCCTCGACCCCGGTGTCGAAGCCTACGCCTTCACCTTCGGCTGACAGATCGGTCAATACCGGCAGCAATCCAACTTAAATCCAAGCAAAGGAGCACGTCCATGTCCAAGATCCTCTCGACCTTCGCACTCGCCTTTTTCACCAGCGCCATCGCCTTTGCAGCCCAGGCGGCGGAGATCAAGAACATAGTCATCGTCCATGGTGCGCTGGCCGACGGTTCCGGCTGGCGCAAGGCGACCGAGATTCTCGAAAAGCGCGGCTATAACGTCACTGTCGTCCAGGAGCCGATCACGTCGCTGGCCGATGACGTTGCCGCGACCAAGCGCGTGCTCGACCTGCAGGATGGCCCGGCGCTGCTTGTCGGCCATAGCTATGGCGGCATGGTGATCACCGAGGCGGGCAAGGACCCCAAAGTAGCTGGCCTTGTCTATGTCGCGGCCTTCGAACCGGAGAAGGGTGAGAGCCTGGCCGCGCTTGCCGGCACCAAGCCGGCGGCCGGCAAGAGCATCAAGCAAACCAAGGACGGCAAATATCTCTATCTCGACCCCGCCGCCTTCGCCCAGGATTTTGCCGCCGACCTGCCCAAGGACGAGGCTGCCTTCCTGGCGAATTCACAGGTCTTCGCTTCGGTCGATGCCTTCTCGGCCAAGGTCGGCGATCCTGCCTGGCGGACGAAGAAGAGCTGGGCGATCGTGGCGACCGAGGACCGCTCGATCAATCCGGACCTCGAACGCACAATGGCCAAGCGCGCCGGCAGCAAAGTGACGGAGATCAAGGCTAGCCATGCCGTCTTCACGTCACAGCCGCAGAAGGTGGCGGATGTCATTGTTGAAGCAGCGAAGACCGCTGAAAAGTAAGCCGGCTACCCGCCGCTGTTCATGCACTGCCCCGGCGCCTCAATATTTGGGCCGCCGGGGCCGCTTCCATATTATTCAGTCGGCGCGGGTCAGGGCAGCGCGACATATCCCACGCAATAGCTTTGTGCGCTGCCCTCTGTCTTCGGCAGGGTCTGCCAAAGACGAAACTGCACCATTGTCCAAGCGGTAGGATCGAAGGCGGCGACCGCTGCTACGGCGCCCCGATCGGCAGCCTCCCGGGCTTCTCCCTCTGCTTGCTGTCGAAGTGCGGCCAGATCGGCATGTGGTTTTATCGGAATCTCCCGGCGGGTTGCGAATTTCGCCGCTCGCAAATCCGCGCCGAGTTCTGCACGCCAGACCGACCAGGTCCGCACGACCGGCCATCCGAAATCCCCCGACAGGACCGCAAAACCCGGCCCGCAAAGGAAATCGTTCATGCCTTCCGGCTGGTCCCAGAGATAGAACGGCGCATAAAGATTTTCAGAGCTGGCAAGAGCGCCGTCCCGCTTCCGGGCAGTGAGATAGGCCTTGAAGCGGAGATGCGGGAAACCATCGAGCGCCGGTCCCTTGTCACGGATGCGGCGGTCGATGATGGTCATGTCATAATCCGCGGGCAAGGCGATGCTGTATTGCATGGCAATCATGATTGTCCTCCGATCTCTTCGACGGGTTCCAGCCAATGGACCGCTGTCCCATCCTTTACGGGTTGGATGCTGACATAGCTGAACGGGCTTTTTGGGCTCGCGCCGTGCCAATGACGCTCTTCTGGCGCGAACCAGATGCTATCGCCGGCGTGCACCTCCGTCACCTCGCCGCCATCGCGCTGGACCAGGCCGATCCCGTCGAGCACGAACAGCAGCTGACCCCGCGGATGCGTGTGCCAATGGGTGATCGTACCCGGTTCGACAAAGGCGCGCATCGCCGTCATCTCCCCTTCCCTTCTGCTCGATAGCAGCATCTGGACGAGAAACGGTGCCGTTGCCACGCCATCCGGTGCGCGGACGATGTCACTGCCGGCGCGCTTGATTGTCATGGCCGGCGGGCAGGCATCCGCCATCTCGAACGGATTGCTCATGCGCCCCTCCCCTCCCCCGGTTGAGCAGCCGAGACGCCCGAGGCGAAGGACCAATCCTCGAAAGTCGAGTTGGCGATTATGACCATGACATCCTCCAGCCGAATGCCGGGCGCCGCGGCCAGAAGATCGACAAGCCGGCGATAAAAGCGGCGCTTGGTCTCGTCGGTCCGCGCTTTGCCGGTGGTGATGTGGAAAAGGATGAAATTGTCGGAACGGGGACCGCCGCGATAGTTGCGGTCGAAGATCAATTCCTCCGGCTGATGCTGGTGGATCGCAACAAAATGATCGTGCTCCGGCACGTCGAAGCATTCGACGAGCGCGCGATCAAGACTGTCGGTCACCGACTTGAGATAATCCCGGCTCTTGCCGGCCAGGAGCGAGATGCGGGCAAAGGGCATGGTTTTTCTCCCTTGAGCATGATTGACAGGCCCATTTTGACGCGACATGATCATTCTGAAAATCGGATAATTCAGGACTGTAAATCCTGATTTTCGGGATGAATATCATGCGCCTGACAAATCTCGATATGGATGCGCTGCGCAGCTTCGTGACCGGCATGGACACGGGTTCGTTCGCGCGGGCGGCGGATCGTCTCGGCCGGTCGACATCGGCTGTGAGTGCGCAACTCAAGAAACTGGAGATGCAGGCGGCTGTGTCGCTGGTTCGTAAATCCGGCCGCGGACTGGCGCTGACGGATGGCGGCGAGGTGCTGCTCGCCTATGCAAGGCGCATGCTCGACCTCAACGACCAGGCGATCAACGCCGTGCGCGGCGTCGAGCTGGAGGGCTGGATAAGGCTCGGCCTGCAGGAGGATTTCGGTGAAACCGTGCTGCCGCGCGTCCTCGGCCGTTTCGCCCGCGCCCACCCGAAGGTGAAGATCGAAGGCCGGATCGCCCGCAATGCCGAATTGATCGAGAAGATCGCATCCGGCCAGCTCGACCTCGCGCTGGCATGGGACGACGGAAGCCTATCGTCGACGGCGCAGCCCCTCGCGGCACTGCCGCTCGCTTGGCTGGGATCGGCCGACAACGACGTGGCGTGGAGCTGCGCAAGTGGGGAGCTATTGCCGCTCGTGGCATTGGAAGCGCCCTGCATGTTGCGCACCATTGCCTGCAACGTGCTCGACCGGGCGGGCATCCCCTGGCGCATCGCCTTCGTCAGTCCCAGTCTCGGCGGCCTATGGGCGGCGACCGCTGCGGGATTGGGCATCGCGCTCCGCACATCCGTCGGCAAGCCATCATCGGTGCGATTGCTCGAACCCGCTCTTCACGGCCTGCCGAAATTATCGTCGCTTGGATTGGTGCTTCACCGACCGAGCAAAGAGGTCAGCCCGATTGCCGAACATCTTGCTTCCATCATCCGCCAGTCGCTCAACGAGACGCTGCCGCAGGAATGGCTTCGGCACTGATTCCGAAGTGAGTGCCATTGCAAGTGTGGTGCCTGACGCAAAGTTGCATATCAAGGCCGCGTCAATGGATGTTCAGCGGAGAGGCTGTATCCGCGAGACGAGCTTGTCGACGCTTGCCTCTATGCCATCGGCGTTTTCAAACCGAACCACGCGGACTTTGCTGTCACGTTCCACGGATACGGCGATCTTTTCGAACCGTGAAGCCATCTCGTCGATCTGGTGTGGCGTGATTTCCTGCTCGTAGCTACGGCCCCGCCGCTTGATCCGTTCGAGAACGATGCCGTCGGGAGCCTCGACGATGATCAGCATGTCTGGCCGAGGTGTTTCGGCCCCTGCCAGGTGGGCGAATTCCCTCAGGATCTTGAAGTCGGACGCATTGAGATTGGCGCGGCCGAAATATTCTATCTTGTGCAAATCCCAGTCGGCGACGATGAGCTGGTTTGACTGTTCCAGCGCCCGTTTCATATCGCCAAGCTGGCGCAGGCGATGAAACAGGAATTCCATCTCTGTGGCCAGGGCATCCTTGCTCGCGACCGTCAGGAAGCGGCTGACCTTCTCGATCGGGTCGGCGAAAAAACGCGCACCGAGCCGATTCGAGAGCCCCTCCGCCAGGGTTGTCTTTCCTACGCCGATAGGACCTTCGAATGCGATGAACATGCCCGCCTAACATCGCCAGCAAAATGAATTGCATGAGGGGTTATCATTCCGGCCGATGCCCGGCAAGAGATGGGAGAGCCTGTCGATGTCCAGCGAGACCCTTGGAACCCCGCCTTGATGTGTAGGGGAAGGCCGCTTCCTCGTTTCGATTATGTCATTCGGTTTAGCCGCCCATGCCTCAATTCCGTAAATGATTAGAAAAACCTCCTGCAATTTTAAAAATCACTTAAAAAATAAAATCTATAAAATTAGTGTTTTATATGACAGTCTTCCTGTGTAGATTGCGAATGCCTGCTTCGATCGAGGCGGACGTCCAGTGGTCAGCATATGGAGGTCGTTGATGAAGAGACAGATCAAGCTCGGCGCATTCCTTCCCGGCGGCGGCCAGCATATTGCATCCTGGCGCCATCCCGACCAACCGGTCGATGGGGCGACGAATTTCAAATTCCATGTCGAACTGGCGCAGGCGGCAGAACGCGGTCTCTTCGACGCCTATTTCCTGGCCGATGGGCTGGCGGTCGCCTTCGGCGGCGGCATCGAGGGCGGCAATGCGCGGGTGGTGGGCTTCGAACCGGTCACGCTGTTTTCAGCGCTGGCGCCGTTCACCAAAAATCTCGGTTTCATCGCGACCTCGTCGACCACCTACGAGGAGCCCTATTCCGTCGCGCGCAAATTCGCCTCGCTCGACCTGATCTCCGGCGGTCGTGCCGGCTGGAATGTCGTCACCACGGCGACGGACTCTGCGGCGCGGAACTTCAATCGCGAACAGCAATTGCCGCATGCAGCCCGATACAGGCGGGCCGCCGAACATGTCGACGTCGTCAAGAAGCTCTGGGAAAGTTTCGAGGACGATGCATTCCTCCGCGATCGCGACAGCGGCGTCTATTTCGACGTGGACAAGGTGCATCGTACAGACCATCGCGGCGAGCATTTTTTCGTGGAAGGCCCGCTGAATGTGCCGCGTTCGCCGCAGGGCCATCCTGTCATCGTCCAAGCGGGACAATCGGACGATGGGCGCGGCCTCGCCGCGGCAACCGCCGAAGTGATCTTCACGGCGCATCAGAAGCTCGACACCGCGCGGGAATTCTATCGCGACATCAAGGCGCGTGCGCGCGGCCTCGGCCGCGATCCGTCGCATGTTCTGGTCATGCCTGGCGTCTCGCCATTCGTCGGGCGCACAACGGCGGAAGCGCGCGAGAAATATGAGCGCCTGACGAGCCTCATCATTGAGGAGGACGGACTGGCGCTGATCAATGGATTGAGCGGCGGTGAGCTCGATCTTGCCGGCGCCGATCTCGATGGCCCGTTGCCGCCCGCACCGCCGACGGAAGGTATGAAGAGCCGTCAGGAGCTGATCCGCCGCATCGCCGACGAAAACAATTTCTCCATCCGGCAGCTCTATCAGTGGATCGCCTCGGCGCGCGGCCATTTCACCATTGTCGGTTCTGCTGTGGAGATTGCCGACATGCTGCAGGAATGGTTCGAGAACGAGGGCGCCGACGGATTCAATATCCTGCCGCCCTGGCTCCCCACCGGTCTCAACGACTTCGTCGATCTGGTCATTCCCGAACTGCAGCGCCGCGGCCTGTTCCGCACCGCCTATGAGGGCACGACACTCAGGCAAAATCTTGGCCTGCCCTTTCCCGAGACCCGCTGGCGCACCGCCTATACTGAAGCTGCCGAGTAATCGACACCCTCAAACGGAGGAAAGTGCATGGCAATCGAGACCGAACAGCAAGTCATCCTGCCAGGCTATGGCGCAACGCCGTTCTGGTTCAGTGGCCTAGTCAGGAATGCGCTGGCGATCCTCGGCAATTTTTTGTCCCGCTATGGATTGCTCATCGCCTTTGCGCTGCTCTGGGAGGTGGCGCCTCTGCTTCGCTGGGTGAATCCGGCGGTGTTTTCGCCACTGCACGCCATCCTGATCGCACTTTGGAACGGCGTCACAACCGGCACCTTCGCCAGCGACATTGCGATCAGCTTGCAGCGGGCGGGGATCGCATATGGCGCTGCTATCGGGTTCGGCATCCCGCTCGGCCTGTTCATGGGGCAGATGCGGGTCATCGAGCGCAGCCTCGATCCGATCCTGCAACTTTTCCGCCAGACCTCGGCACTCGCGCTCTATCCGGTGTTCATCCTGTTCCTCGGCCTCGGCGAGACCTCGAAAATCTTCGTGATCTTCTGGGCGACGCTGTTTCCGATCCTTCTCTCCACCATTGGCGGGGTCAAGCAGGTCGATCCGAAGCTCATTGAAATGGCGCGTGTCTATGGTGCCCGGCGGCTCACCGTGTTCCGTCGCGTCGTGCTGCCCGCCGCGCTGCCGCAGATCTTCGTCGGCCTGCGGCTCAGCGCGACGACATCATTGCTCTTGCTGATCGCGGCGGAGATGATCGGTGCGAATTCCGGCGTCGGCTTCCAGGTGATGAACGCCCAATACAATTTCCAGATCCCGCTGATGTATGCGGCAATCCTGCTGCTGGCGCTTCTCGGACTGGCGGCCAATTTCGTCCTGCAGCGGCTCCAGGCCCGGCTCTGCCGCTGGTCGAGCGTCAAGGACTGAACGCCCGGCTCGTACCGAGGCGCAACTCAACCCATCAAACAACGGAGTTCAAGATGACGATTTCCCGCCGTACCTTCGGCCGCGCGGCCGCGCTCGCTGCCGGCCTCTTCCTGGCCGCTCCCGCCAGTCTCGCTTTTGCCGCCGAGCAGGAGCAGGTGACGATCCGCTATCTCGCCAGCCAGGGCGGTCTCTCTGCCCACGAACTCGCCGATGCACTCGGCTATTTCAAGGGCACGGGCATTACACTCAAGGATGTCGGCTATGCCCAGGGCGGCCCGGCATCGCTGTTTGCTCTGGCTTCGGGCGATGTCGAGCTTGGCGGTGCTGCAACGGCGGCCGTGCTGAATTCCATCGCCGGCGGTAATGATTTCGTCGCCGTCTATGCTTCAAACGGCATCAACAAGCAGACAGAGAGCATTTTCTACACGCTCCCGGGCAGCCCGATCAAATCGATCAAGGACATCGCCGGCAAGACGATCGCCGTCAACACGCTCGGCGCCCATCTCGACTATACAGTGCGTGAGGCGCTCCACTCGGTTGGCCTGCCGGAGAACGCCGCCAAGCTCGTCGTCGTGCCGGGTCCGCAGCTCGAACAGGTGTTGCGCTCGAAGCAGGTCGACATTTCCGCGTTCGGCTATTGGCAGAAGACGTTTGAGGGCGCGGCGCTGAAGAACGGGCCGATGCAGAAGATTTTTGGCGATACCGACGTGCTCGGCGAGATTGCCGGCGGTTTCACAGTCATGCGCCGTGACTGGATCAAGGAGCATCCGCAGGCAGCGAGGATCTTTGTCGAGAAGTCGCAGGCAGCGCTCGAATATGCCCGGCTCCATCCCGAAGAGACCAAGAAGGTAATCGCTAAGGTCCTTGCCTCTCGCAACGAGAATGCCGCTATTGCGCAATATTTCACCGGTTACGGCGTGCGTGAAGGCGGCAAGGCCGTGCCGCGCGATCTGCAGTTCTGGATCGACATTCTCGCGCGCGATGGCGTGCTGAAGCCCGGCCAGCTCAAGGCCGAGGATATTCTTTATGACCCGGCGAAATTCTCCACCGCGAGCAACTGAGGACGAGACCGATGGCTGTCGCTGAACTCACCACGCGCGGAGAGGTGACGATCCGCAATCTCTCGAAATCCTTTTCGATCAATGGCCGGCATCTGAGCGTGCTGCAGGCAGTCAGCAACCATATTCGCGCTGGCGAGAGCCTTGCGGTCGTGGGCGCCTCCGGCTCCGGCAAGACGACGCTGCTCAGGGTACTTGCCGGGCTCGAAGAGGCTGATCGGGGCGATGTGTTGATCGACGGCCAGCCTGTCCGCGGCGTGGGCACGGACCGCGCCGTGATTTTCCAGGAGCCGCGGCTGCTGCCGTGGCTCACTGTGCTCGACAATGTCGCCTTTCCGCTGCAGAATCGCGGGCTGGGCAAAGCGGAGGCGCGCAAGCGGGCGGAGCACTATGTCGAACTCGTCGGGCTCTCCGAGTTCACCGAAGCCCTGCCGTCACAGCTTTCGGGCGGCATGGCCCAGCGGGTCGGCATTGCCAGGGCGCTCGCGGTCAAGCCGGAAATCCTGCTTCTCGACGAGCCTTTCGGCGCGCTCGATGCCATGACCAAGATCACCATGCAGGAAGAGCTTTCCCGCATCTGGCGGGAGGAGAAGGTGACGATGATCCTCGTCACCCACGACCTCGAAGAAGCGGTCTTCCTCGCTGACCGGGTGCTGATCCTCTCCAAGGAGAAGGGCGGCCGGACCCGCGAAATCGACATCGACCTGCCGCGTCCGCGCAACCGCAGCGAGGCACGCTTCGTCAGGTTCCGCGAACAATTGTTGAACGAATTCGGGCTGCACTGACATCCAGCTGCAGAATGCAAAGGAGTAGAAAATGGCCAAGCGCGACGAACAGATGAGCCTCGGCGCCTTCCTCTTGTTTACCGGCCATCATGTCGCCGCATGGCGGCATCCCGGCGCCTCCGACAGCACGCGTTTCCAGGATTTCGCCCAGTTTGCCCGGATCGCGGAAGACGCCAAGTTCGACGCGGTGTTCTTGGCCGACGGGGTTAATGTCCGCGGGCAGAATATCGATGCCGCGAGCCGCAAGGCGCATTCGGGATTCTACCCATTCGAGCCGATCACGCTGCTGTCGGCGCTCTCTGCCGTGACCAGCCGCATCGGATTGGTTGCGACGGCATCGACCAGCTTCTCCGATCCCTACAATCTCGCCCGACAGTTCGCTTCGCTCGATCACCTCTCGGGTGGCCGGGCCGGCTGGAATCTCGTGACATCAGCCGATCCCGGTTCGGCATACAATTTCAGCCGTGATGCGATCATCGCCCATGCCGACCGCTATGAGCGTGCGGAAGAATTCGTCGACGTCGTGACCGGTCTCTGGGACACGACCGATGACGACACCTTTCTGCGCGACAGGGAAAGCGGCGTCTATTTCCATCCCGAGAAAGTGCGCCGCCTCGACCATCGCGGCGCCTTCTTCCAGGTGCGGGGACCGTTGAATATTGCTCGTGCGCCACAAGGTCATCCGGTCGTGGTGCAGGCCGGATCGTCCGAGCCGGGCAAGGAGCTTGCCGCGCGCACAGCCGAAGCGATCTTCACCGCTCAGCAGACGCTCGAAAGTTCGGTTGCCTTCTATGGCGACCTCAAGGGCCGGCTGGCAAAACACGGCCGGTCGACGGACGACGTCAAGATCCTGCCGGGTGTATTTCCCGTTGTCGGCCGGACGCGGCAGGAAGCTGACGACAAGTTCGAGTCGCTGCAGGCCTTGCTCGAGCCATCGGTAGGCCTCGACATGCTGGCGGAACTCGCCGGCGTCGAAGAAGTCCGCACGCTTCCTATCGATGCGCTGATTTCGCAGCTGCCCGAGACCGAGGGTGGCAAGAGCCGCCGAGCGCTTTTCCTTGAACTCGCCGCCCGAGAAAATCTGACTCTCCGGCAACTCTACCAGCGTGTCGCCGGAGCACGTGGCCACTGGCAGGTGGTTGGTACCGCGGAGGAGATTTCGGATCAACTCGAAGAGCGCTTCGTCAATTATGGTGCAGATGGCTTCAACATCATGTCGCCGGTTCTGCCTTGGGGACTCACTGACTTTGTCGAACTCGTCCTGSCGGAACTGCGTCGTCGCGGCCTGTTCCGCAGCGAATATCAGGGTTCGACACTGCGCGAGCATCTCGGCCTGAAGCGCCCCGCCCCCAAAATCCCTGCCCATGCCCTGGCGGCAGAATAGCAGCGCGCTTTTAGAACGACGATCTGATAGGCTGGGCGTCCGTAATGCCGGACGAACAGGTAATTTCATGTCGGATGCGTGGCTGGAAACGACAGGTATCAGAGTTCAGCGATGGACGATTGCGCCGGGCGCCCACTTTATTCCGGCGACGCCCTATCACCGCCTCGGCATTCATCTTGGCAGGCCAGTCAATGCCTCGTGCCGCTGCGATGACCAGCGGCATATCCGTGTCCAGTCGCATGGCGATATCGATATCGTGCCGGCAGGGTTGGACGGCGAATGGGAAGATGATGGCGAGTGCACGATCCTGCGGCTATGGCTGACCCCGGCACTCCTGCATCGGGCTGCGGAGGATCTGGATCTCGATCCGGCTCGCGTCAGGCTGAAACCGAAATTTCAGCACAGGAATGCCCGGATCGAGCACATTGCGCTTGCGCTCGAGGCACAGTCCGACCCGGCCGGACGCCACGACAATCTGATTGCGGAAAGCCTGGCCAGGGCCTTGGCGCTGCAGCTGATCGGAAGCGAAGCCATCACGGCGAACATCCCCGGCGGGCAGACGCTCACATCTGGGCAGCGGCGTCGAATGGTCGAGTTCGTCGAAAGCCATCTGGAACAGGATCTGTCGCTGGAGCAACTAGCACGCGTGGCAGGCGTCAGCGTCTCGCATCTCAAGGCGCTTTTCCCCCGGTCGTTCGGCCTTTCCGTGCATCAATATATCATCCGCCAGCGGGTCGAGCGGGCAAAGGCTTTGATCATTGCGGGACGGTTCCCCCTCAGCGAAATCGCGCTGATGGCGGGGTTTTCGCATCAAAGTCACATGGCGCGGATGATGAAGCGCGTTCTCGGCGTGACACCATCAGGGCTTTTGCGAGCGGTATCCTGATACTCACCCATCAATGATTTGGCTGTTTCTGCTATTGCCTGGCGGTTTCTGCGCGAAACCGACGGCGAAGCAGCGTTCATTGCGCGCTCTGGAAATATTGAGGAGAGCGACGATGTTCACCATTCTTGGGGCAACCGGCAAGATCGGCCGAAGCACGATCTACGCGCTGCGGAAAGCGGGAGCGCCTGTGAAGGCGGTTGTTCGAAACCGCGTCACTGCCGAAGATCTTCAGGCGATGGGCTGCGAGGTTGCTGTCGCGGATATCCGGGACAAAGGCGCTCTCACCGAAGCTCTGCGAGATTCCGAGGCGGTTCAAGTCATCTGCCCGGTAGATAGCCGTGCCGAACACGCCGAGGCCGAAATGCAGGCCGCCATCGTGGCTATCGCTGGGGCACTTGGCGCGGCTCGACCACGCTCTGTCCTGGCGGTTTCCGACTATGGTGCACATCTTGGGCAGGATACGGGCATCACAAGGCTGTTTCGCTACTTGGAGGATGATCTGGAAAAGATCGGTCTGCCGCTGACGATCCTGAGATCGGCAGAGCATATGGAAAATTGGGCACGCGTTGCAAAGCGCACCATCGACACTGGAATACTGCCCAGCCTGCACGATCCGGTGACGAAGAAATTTCCGACGATATCGGCATCCGATGTCGGCGTGATTGCTGCAGACCTGCTGCTGTCGGCGGATCGAGATCTGCCGCTTCGCATCGTTCACGCAGAAGGCCCGGCGCGCTACAGCGCCGAGGACGTTGCCAACATTCTGCAGGAGCTCGTCGGGCGTGCGATCACAGCTCGGTCGCTTTCTCCGGCGGAGCGGGTTCCCGCGCTCGTCGCTGGCGGGATCAGCGGCAGCTATGCCGAATTGGTCGCTACTATGTTCAAGGTCCACAATGCAGGTTTGATCGATGTCGAGGCCGGGGTCGGACAGACGCGGTTGGGCACAACGCCGATGAAGGAGGTGCTTACCCGCCTCACGCTTCCGGCCGGTGGGTGAGGGACTTCCAAATCTATATCGGCTTCGATGATGAGGCCGATCAGTACATCGGGAGCACCGGTGGCGAATGGCACTGGCACTCATGACTCTATTGCTCGCATCGAGACGCCGACTTAAGCCCCCTCCCCTTCCAAGGACGCAAGCCAAGTCGGAATTGCCACGGTCCTGCTGCGGCAGCTTTATGCTGATAGCCACCGCAGCTTGGCGTCCATTGACCCCGCTTAGGGGCGCGAACCCGCGCTGATCAGGCGCCAACCCACGGCGTAGCGGCCGGGGCCGCTGGCCGCGGCCAAAAGCAGACCGGCGAAGAAGGTGAAGTGATCGATGAAGAAGCCGAATTCCGTCTGGTTGCCGCTCCAGCGGTTCGGGCCATGAAAGGCGAAGGCCAGGAAGATGACGTAGACCGCAGCGAGCAGTGCCGCCTCGCTGAAGAAGGCGCCACTGAAGAAGGCGAGCACGAGCAAGGTTTCGAAGATGGCGGCGAGCCAGGCGAGCGGCAGCGACAGAGGGAAGCCGGCTGAGGCGATATAGCCTGCCGTCGCGTGTATATCCATGAATTTGAAGCTGACCGCCATGAGGAAGACGCCGCCGAAAATGAGGCGCGAGGCGATGATGGCAATGGTTTTCAGCATGGGATTTTCCTCTATTCGAGAATTGTTGATCGAGTGCCCGGGCGCTCTTGGCCGCGGCTTCCCTAAGAACGCCAGAGCAATTCCGATTCCGACAGGACGTGCGAAATAAATGGATTGAGTTTGTATTCGGCAGAGCCTCGGGAGTGGCGTCGCCCCCTTCCCCTCTTGCGCACGCTGCGTCGGCAGTAACGCGGATGCTATCTATCCGGTGGCGATTGCGCGGCGATTCGATTATTCGTCGGTCGTGCAGGCCCGCACCCCTACCCCGCCGCAAGCTGGTGAACCAGAATTGATTTCGCCATCCCGACACGCAGCGGACTGGTTGACACCTGTCAACGCCCGGAGCTTTCCCCGGCTTTGCTCCGTCTATTCGCGTTAAAGCTTCATTAACCAAAAACTGCTTGACGCGACTCGCAGATTACCGCAGCGTTATTACGGAAAACGGTGAATGCTGAGTGGTTTGCCGTAAGTAAGCGTCTTTCCTGTTAATAGATGGCCACGGCGTATGATGCGCGGTGAGAATCGGAGAGATATTGTTTATCACACGCTGGTGGCGCCGCCGAAGCTCATGATGTGAGTTGGCTAAGTGTCGGTCGGCAGATGGAGTAGAGGGATGGCACGTCCGTCCGGTACGAGGAAACCAGAGAGCCATGAGCTGACCGCCGACCAGGCGATCGCTGCCGATGCGCGGGCGCTGTCGGCGCAATTGCAGGCGATGCGCGAACGGCTGTTTCCGCCCGCCTCACAGAAGACGCTACGCTCCTTTACTTCGGGTGAAGCCGCGCGGCTGATCGGTGTGTCCGACGGTTACCTCCGGCAGCTGTCGCTCGCCGGTGAAGGACCCCAGCCGGCGGTTGGTCCGGGCGGCCGGCGCTACTATTCGCTGGCTAATATTGATGCATTGCGCAATTTCCTTGCCGAACAGGCGCTGGCGAAGGGAAACGATGCCAAAGCTCGCTCCTATGTGCGCTGGCGCGATCCTCGACGCAATGAACACCTGCAAGTGATCTCGGTCACCAATTTCAAAGGCGGTTCGGGCAAGACGACGACTGCGGTCCATCTTGCGCAACATCTAGCCATGACAGGCCATCGCGTGCTGGCGGTCGATCTCGATCCGCAGGCGTCGCTGTCATCGATCTTCGGCTACCAGCCGGAGCTCGATCTCTCCGGCAATGATACGCTCTACGGCGCAATCCGTTATGATGCCGATGCGCGGCCGCTCGTCGACATTATCCGCAAGACCTATTTCCATGGCCTCGATCTGGTGCCCGGCAATCTCGAACTGCAGGAATTCGAGCATGCCACGCCCGGAGCGCTTTCGATGCGGCAGACGGGCGACGACCTGTTCTTCAGCCGCGTGCAAGCCGCGTTGCAAAGCGTTGCCGAAAGCTACGACGTCGTCGTGCTCGATTGCCCGCCGCAACTTGGCTATCTGACGCTATCGGCGCTTTGTGCTTCGACCTCGGTGCTGGTGACGGTGCATCCGCAGATGCTCGACGTCGCCTCGATGAGCCAGTTCCTGTTCATGACCTCGGACCTGCTCAACGTCGTGCGCGAGGCGGGCGGCACGCTCAACTTCGATTTCCTGCGCTATCTGGTCACCCGCTTCGAGCCGCATGACGGGCCGCAGGCGCAGATCGTCGGCTTTCTCCGGTCGCTGTTCGGTGATCGCGTACTGACCGCGCCGATGCTGAAATCCACCGCGGTCTCGGATGCCGGATTGACCAAGCAGACGCTCTATGAGGTCGGGCGCGAAAATTTCAGCCGCGGCACCTATGACCGGGCGGTTGAAGCCCTCGACGCCGTGAATGCCGAAATCGAAAAGCTCATCCATGTCGCATGGGGACGTCCGGCATGAACAGTCGCGATCGCAAGAGCTCATTGAAAGCATTGTTCGGCGAGCCGCTGGTGTCGGACCCGAAGTCGGCGTTGACAGCTGTCAACAAGGACTCGACCGAAGGGGACAATCCGTCTGTCGACGCCSCCCAGCCAATACGGGCGGCGTCCGGTGCAGTCAAGGCTATGGGCTTGTCGCTATCGTCGATCACCCGCGAGGCCGAGGAAGCCAAATTGTTGCGGCAGGCGATCGAGGCGGGGGAACATGTCGTATCGCTCGACACGCGCCTGATCGATGTCTCCTTCATCAGCGACCGGCTGAGTGATGAAGAGCGGGATGATCCGGATTTCCTGGCGCTTGTGGAAAGCATGCGCGAAAGCGGCCAGCAGGCGCCTATCCTCGTCCGCCCGCATCCGTCCGAGGCCAATCGCTATCAGGTCGCCTATGGCCATCGCCGGCTCAAGGCGGCGCGACGGCTCGGCCAATCGGTCAAGGCACTTGTGCGGCCGCTCACCGACGAGGAACTGGTCGTCGCCCAGGGCAAGGAAAATGCCGAGCGGCGCAATCTGAGCTTCATCGAGCGTGCCGTGTTCGCCAATGCGCTGGTGGTGCGCGGCTTTGACCGCAGACTCGTGGGCGACGCACTGGCTGTGCAGAAGAGCGAATTGTCACGGCTTCTGCAGGTGGCCGACGCTGTACCCAATCAGATCGTCCGCGCCATCGGTCCGGCGCCCAAGGCGGGCCGTGAACGCTGGATGGCGCTGGCAGCTCTTTTCGGTAGTGATGCCGCCGCGAGGAAGGCGACCGACGAGATCGGTTCGGTGCGTTTTCGTGAGGCAGCGACCGACGAGCGATTCCGCATCCTGTTCGACCGGTTGATGCGAAAGGCCAAGCCGGAAAAAGCCTCGGCCGAGGATCTGAAAGGACCGGACGGCAAGGTTTTCGCGCGCGTCAGCCAGACAGGGAAGGGTGTCCGGATCGATTTCGCGTCGAGCGCCGATCCAACCTTCGCCGCAATGCTCGCCGAGCGCCTTGAGCACGACTATGCCCGTTTCCTGGCGGAAGCCGGGAACAACTGAGACATAGCTGCCGGAGAGCCATCAAGCCTTCGGCATAATGATTTGAACTAGGAAAGGAAGATCGAGACAAGAAAAAAGGCCCCCAAAATGTCGCCATTCCGGAAGCCCTCTTCAATGTAGCAATTCGAGAGAATCACTTCCAAGGCCTAAAGTCAAGAGTCGGCAGAGCAATTGCTTTGGCGAAAGGAGATATTTTGGCTGAGTGAGCCATCGCGGGGACTGTCTTGCCTCTTCGAAAAGGGGACCCGCATGATGGATCATACTGTGACGACGCCCTTTGGGCGGCGGCCGATGACGCTTGGCATGCTCGCTAGCCAGTTGGAGGTAAGCGAGATTCCACCCGAGGCGTCGGCCGACAAATGGAAATTGTTCCGCGCGCTTTGCGAAGCGCGAATTCGGTTCGGCGTTGGCGATCGGGCGCTCTCGGTGCTCAACGCGCTTCTGAGCTTCCATCCCGAGCCGCAGCTCGCGGAAGGGCAGGGACTTGTTGTCTTCCCCTCCAATGCGCAATTGTCGGTCCGTGCCCATGGCATGGCCCCAGCGACGTTGCGCCGCCACCTTGCCGATCTTGTCCATGCTGGATTGATCATCCGGCGCGACAGCCCGAATGGCAAGCGCTACGCCCGCAAGGGAGCTGAGGGTGGCATCGAGCAAGCCTTCGGTTTCAGCCTGGCGCCGTTGCTTGCCCGCGCCAGCGAGATCGAGACGGCTGCCGGAGAGGTCCGGGCGGCGCAGCAGACCGTGCGGATCACCAGGGAGCGGATTTCACTCTGCCGTCGCGATATTGCCAAGCTGATCGAGACCGGGCTCGAAACGGGGATTGCCGCCGATTGGGAGGGGTTCATGTTCCAGTCAAGATCGCTGGTCGCCGGTCTTGGACGCAAGGCAGGGCAGGAGGAGCTCGACGGGGCACTTGAAGACATGGAGACGTTGCGGGCCGGAATCCTCAACGAATTGGAAAGGCAGATAAAAATAAAGAAAATAAGCGCCAATGAGTCTCAAACTGAGCGACACATACATAATTCAAACCCAAAATCCATCAATGAACTTGAACCTCGCTTCGAAACGAAGCAGGGGGCGCCGTCTGCGATCCATCAGATGCCCTTGGCGGATGGGGAGGGGACTGTAGAAAGCCAGCCGAAAGGATGGCAGAGTGGGGCAGGTGAGCAGGATGGCGCGCCGGCCGAACGAATGCGGCCGTTCCCGCTCGGCATGGTGCTGCAGGCATGCCCGGAAGTCGTGATGTATGGGCCGGGCGGCGAAATTCGCCACTGGCGTGATCTCATGGCTGCCGCCGTCGTCGTCCGTTCGATGCTGAATGTCAGCCCGAGCGCTTATCAGGAAGCCTGCGAGGTGCTGGGACCTGAAAATGCCGCCACCGTGATCGCCTGCATTCTCGAACGCGCCGGCCATATCAATTCGGCCGGCGGTTATCTCAGGAACCTGACCGATCGAGCGCGGCGTGGTGAATTCTCGCTTGGACCGATGCTGATGGCGCGAGCCAAGGTGAACGGGCCGGCGCGGAAAGCGGGGTAGGGCCTCTTGGTCACAAGACTTTTGACGCCGAATGATATTTCACATCGGTTCTCGCGAAGTCGCCGCCCTTGAACAGCAGCGGAACGCCGGCGACACTCGCCACCGCATAGGAGAAGCAATCACCCATGTTCAGGCCCGCCGGATGCCGTCCTTTGCCGTAGCGCTCATAGGCACTCTCGGCAGCGCGAAAATGACTGCCGTCAAAGGCGACGGCAGTGACATTGGATGCTTCAGACAGACGCGAGACGATGTCACCGGCATTCGAAAAGCCTTTGACGGAGAGTACGATCCGTGTCTCGAAAAGTGTAGGCCAACCGATGAGGAGCATTTCCCGGCGCAGGACGTCCTTGAAAATCTCCGCTTCAGCCTCGTCGAGCGCAATCGCGAGAATAGCGGAAGTATCAATTGCGATCACCGTGGCAAACCATTGTCGTCATAGAGGTYGGCGTGATCGGAGACAGCGCCGGTCGGTACCCTGTGTCGTCCTTCGGACGCGATCTCCCAGACCGTATCGATGGAATGGCTATTGTCCCGCTGGCGTAGTTCGTCATCGTAGTGTTCGAGAGCTTGTTCGACGAGCTTGTTCACGGGCATGCCGGTGCGGTCGGCCAGAGCATGTGCGAGCGCCTTGGCCTTCGCGCTGCGTATGGAAAATTGCGGTTCGGACATGGATCGAGGTGCTCCCGATGGCGAGTTGCCCTAGAAGATAGCAATTGCAGATCGAGGCGGCAAGGAACCGGTGCGAGCGGTAATCGGGAGAGCCTCATCGATCCGGCTAGACGCCGGCTAGTCGAAATAGTTGTCGCGGCCATCATGTTGATCAGGCCGATGGTCAGTCCGGCAAACGCAATGTGCAGCGGATTCTCGAGAAAATTTGACAAAACAATAACTTAGAGCACTTCGCGTGAATCCTTGTTCGCCTGGCATGCTAAGACCTCGGCTTATCCAACTGCCATCGCAAGTTGGCTTTAACAGCGGGCCATTCTGAAGCGATGATGGAATAAACTGCCGTGTCCCGAATGGTGCCGTTTGCCATGATCATGTTGGAGCGAAGGATGCCGTCGAGTTTGGCCCCGAGCCGTTCGATTGCCCTCCTGCTTTGGAGGTTCATAAAATGCGTCCTGAATTCCACACAGATGCAATCGAGCTTTTCGAAAGCGTGTTGCAATAACAGCAATTTGCACTCGGTGTTCAGCGATGAACGCTGTGCGGACTGACGGTACCAGGTTGCACCGATTTCGAGCCTTCTGTTTGCAGCATCGATGTTCATATAGGTGGTCATGCCGACCGCTTTGCCGCTTGCTCTTTCGATGACGGCAAATGGCAGCATCGAGCCGACAGTCTGCAGCTCGAGCCGTCTCGCAATCTCCGCTCTGATATTTTCCGGCTCCGGCACTTTCGTGTACCAAAGCCGGTGCAACTCGCCATCGGCGGCCGCTTCTACCAGGTCATCATGATGCTCCATCGCAAGCGGGACGACGGAGACGTGGTCGCCTTCGACAGAAAATCGGCCTGGCCAAACTGACATTCGAATTCTCCGAAATATGGGTCTTGATCCATTCGTTTATCGCCCACTACGGAAGTGACGAGCGTCTCGAATTAGAGCCTTTAGTCTCCACCGCAAATATCTGATTCTACTCGTATTTCTGCGGCTGATTGTCAGAATCTCTCGACCCAGGGCCGGATCTCGATTTCCCAGGACCAGACGCTGCGATGTTGGCGAAGCAGGTCGACATAGCATTGTGCAATCGCATCGGGATCGAGCGTGCTGTCCGGCTTGTCCGCCGGATCAGGGCGGTTCTCCGAGCGCACGCCGCCATCGACGACGACATGGGCAACATGGATGCCCTGTGGCGCCAGTTCTCGCGCGGCGCTTTGCGCCAGGCCGCGCAGCGCAAACTTGCCCATGGCGAAAGGAGCGGAGAGGGCAAAGCCCTTGACGCCAGCGGTGGCGCCGGTCAGCAGGATCGCGCCCTTGCCGGCCGGCAGCATGCGTTTGGCCGCCTGCTGTACGGTGTAGAAGGCGCCGAGTGCCGAGACGGTGACGGCTTTTTGGACCGCCGCCGGGTCGAGCTCGGCTATCGGACCGCGCAGACGGCCGCTTGCGTTGTAAACGACGATTTCCGGAGCGCCGATCCGCGCTTCCGTCTCGCTGAAAAGGCGTTCGACCTCGGCAGGGCTGGCGGCATCGACCGGCAATGCGATGGCACCCGTGTCACTGACCAGTGATGCGAGCTTACCGACATTGCGGGCGGCGACCACGACGGGAATGTCGGCCCCGCGCAGCAGACGGGTGAGAGAGGCGCTGATGCCGGGGCCGGCGCCGATGATCAGCGCGCTGCGATAGGGAATGTCGGTCATGGCTTCACCGTGGGATGTGTGTTGGGGATGATTTCAGGCTCGGGTTCGGTCTCGTACTCGGGCAGGGGCTCGGCATTGATGCCGAGGATTTCGCCCAGCCACATGGCATGGTTCAGGTGATCGCTCCTGGGACGGCCGGTATTGGGATGGAGGAGCACCGCAAGGCCGCGGCGGTTGAGCATCAGCCAGGGCACGAACCGAACAAATTCGCCCGTCTGGAACGCCACCTGGTACATCGAGCGCATATGCGGCCCGACCGGTCGATCGTGCCAGCGGCCGAGAAGGACCGAAAAGCGCTCGCCAATCTCCTGGCGCAGGATTTCCGCCGCGGCGCGCTGCTCCGGCCCGTCGTCAAAGTAGATATGGGCGTGATAGTTCTGGATCGCATCGATTGGCTGCGTCGGATCACCTGCTGGCATAGATATATTCCCCCGATCATCGAAAGGCCGGCGCTGCCTTGTTGGCCGGCCATGGATTAAATCTATGGAAGCCAGTCGTTGTTTCAAGCCTTCTTCGGCCTCGGCGAAGACTATCTTAGTGGCAGCAGTGATGCCCAATTTGCGCGCTTGTCCTGCACAGGCAGGAAGACGTGATCAGCACATCGACCCTGGCCAGCGCCTTGGCAAGCCTCGTCTGCTGAGCCGGCAATTCTTCGACGTCGTTGCGCAGTTTCAGGCATTCCACCAGCCCATGCAGCGCCCAGACATTGTCGGGATGCTGTGCGCAGCGCTGCACGCGGCCGCTCAGGCCCAGATCGTCGCGGTAAACCTGTTCGGCTTCCACGCTATGTCCTTGATCGAGAAGCAGGGCGGCGAGGGCATGGCGCGGCGGATGCATCCAGGCCCAGGGTTCCGTGTAAGACAGATTGTCGTCGAGCTCGACGGCGTGCCGGAGATGACTATAGGCGTCGTCGTGCCGGCCCTGGTGATAGGCGAGCTCGCCGTCGAGAAGGGCTGCGCCGACGGCAAGCGAGGCGCGCGTCGGATTGCTGAGGAAACGCCGTTCGGGCGCAATGCCCTCCATATGCCGGTGGAATCGCGCGCGTTCCTGCTCCGCGGCAGCAAAATTGCCAAGCGTCGCATGCGCGATGCCCTTGGCGTAATGCTGCATCGCCGCCGTCACCACATAGAGCGCCGGCTCCTCGGCCAAGGGCTCGTCGATGATCTCCTGCCAGCGGCCGAAGCGCACCATCACATGCGATTTCATCGCGTGGTAACCTTCTACCGTCTGGGTCAGTTTTGGCCGATCCGGCAGGCTGACGACGTCCCGCGTCACCAGGCTGCGCACCTTGTCGGCTGCCCAGAGTGCCGGCCGGTACTGGCCGAGGAACATGGAGGTATACATCATCAGATGCAGGTCGTGGCAGCAGCCGAGCAGATAATAGGTCGGCTCGGCGGCATAGGCGAGATAGAGATCGTTGGCCCGAACCGCCTTCTCGCTGGCAAGCCGCGCCTTCTCATAGTCGCCGCAGAGCACATAGATATGCCCCGGCATATGGTTCATATGTCCGGCATCGGGGCACATTTCAGCGAGTTGGTCGGCCGAGCGGAGCCCACGCTCTGGCATGGCCGACATTTCAAGCAGGTGGATATGCAGGTGAAGGATGGCCGGGTGCTGCACCATCCCGGCCTCGTCCGCCAGCCGGATCGAGCGCTCGCAGACATCGAGCGCCTCCAGGACATCGGAATTCGGCGCCGGCTGCCCGGTTTTCAGGTTCCATAGGCGGCGCACGGTGCGCATCATCAGCGCCTCGACCAGCAGGGCCATCACATCGTGGTCATCGGGAAAGCTGGCATAGACCTGGCGCATCGCATCGGCGTAGGCGTCATCCCATTGCTCGAATTCCGGCGCCGTCACCCGATGCGGCTTCTGGAAGCGGCAGGCGAGGGCTTCGATCAATCGCTGTTCGACCGGACTGGCATGTGCGGCCCTGGCCCGGGCGAGCGCGACATGCTCGAAGCAGCGTTTGGCCGCGCTTTCTGCTTCGGCTGCGCCCTGTTCCTTCCAGGTCAGATTGTAGAAGGGGCCGGCGGCATAGGCGATACCCCAATGCACGAAGGCGCAGTCCGGATCGGTTTCGAGCGCCTTCTCGAAGCACTTGATGCCTTCCTCATGGTTGAAGCCGTAGCACCAGTTCAGGCCGATATCGAACCAGCGCTGCGTCTCCGCGGAGCGGGTGGAGATGGGGCGTCGATAGCTGCCGAGGTTGAAGCGATCCATTCTGCCTTCGTCTCGCATCATGTTTGCCAGCAAGCGCGTGAGGTCGCGGAACATTCTTGCGAGGAGAACTCGCCAAGATCAGCTTCGCTCTTCCCAGATCTTGACGAGCTCGATCAACGTCTCGACCGTTTTCTCCATGTCCTGCCGGCTGACCCATTCGAGTGGCGAATGGAACGCGTGGCCGCCATCAAAAATATTGGCGCAAGGCAGGCCCATGAACGACAGGCGCGAGCCGTCGGTGCCGCCACGGATACTGCCGCGCCGGGGTGTGAGCCCGCTGCGCCGGGTGGCTTCCATGGCATTTTCGACGATTTCGGGATGGCGGTCGAGCACCGATTTCATGTTGCGATATTGCTGCCGTACCGTGAATGTGTGCCGAGAGCCGGGATAGTCTTTCATCACGTCGCGGACGATCTGCTCCAGCATCGCTTCTTTCTCTGCCAGGCCTTCTTCGATGAAATCGCGGACGATCAGGCCGATATTGGCTTTTTCCATCGAACCCGATAGCGAGACCGGATGGACGAAGCCTTCGCGCCCCGATGTCGTCTCGGGAGCCGTGTCGCGCGGCAGCCGGTCGATAATGGCGCTGGCGATCTTGATGGCGTTTTCCATCCGATCCTTGGCAAAGCCGGGATGGATGGCGACGCCCTGGATGGCGATCTCGACACCGTCGGCCGAAAATGTCTCGTCCTCGATATCTCCAATCGTGCTGCCGTCGACAGTGTAGGCGAAGGCGGCACCCAGCTTGGCAATGTCGACCTTGTCGACGCCGCGGCCAATTTCTTCGTCGGGGGTGAACAGCACCTTGATCGTGCCATGCTTGACGCCGGGATTGCCGACGAGGAATTGCGCGAGCGTCATGATTGCCGCCACGCCCGCCTTGTCGTCGGCGCCGAGCAGGGTGGTGCCATCCGTGGTTATGATGTCGTTGCCGACCTGGTTGCTGAGCGCGGGATGCTCGGCCACGCGGATGACCTGCTGCGGATCACCGGTCAGCCGGATGTCGCCGCCATCGTAATTCCTGACGATCTGCGGCTTGACATTGGTGCCGGTGAAGTCCGGCGCGGTGTCGACATGTGAGCAGAAGCAGATGACCGGAACGGCCTTCGTGTTATTGGCAGGAATGGTCGCATAGACATAGCCGTGCGCGTCGAGATGCGCATCCTTGACGCCGATCCCGAGAAGCTCGTCCACGAGCAGGCGGCTGAGATTCTTCTGCTTTTCGGTGGATGGCTGCGTTGTCGAGGTTGGGTCTGACTGGGTGTCGATGGTGACATAACGGAGGAAACGATCGACTACGGTGTCTGCCATCACAAAATCCTGCCCATGCTGAAACGACTGGCCCGGTATACAGCCGAGCGTGGCGTTTGTACCAGTCATTTCCATCCATTGCTGGAGAGCGGGGGAGGGGGCAGGGCTGCAAAAGCACAATTCGTCTGCCGCCCTGCCGGCTCACTCTAAGCATTTGACATTGATCTGGGGCCACCAAATAATACCTTTCCGCGTGTAGAAACTATAAGGAGGTTGTCCTGGCGACGACCGTCACAGCGAAGGGCCGGGTTGCGATTCCGAAAACAGTTCGGGACTTACGCGGCATCGCGCCCACGGATAAGCAAAGGCCGGCAAGCCGCTTCCAGAAACTGCGCGGTCATGCTGGCGCAGGGCTCGGCACCGATGCGATCATGGCGCTGACGCGCGGCGAGGCGTGACCACCCTGTAGGATGTTGTCAGCGCATCCAGGACTTGGGTGCCTTTCTCAAAGCGGCTATTATGGCGTCTTACTGGCACAGCTTGCGCAGGTGCTCGGGCTTCAAAACCTCGACGCAGCGGCTCGAATGCAGCCGGAGGATGCCGGCGGAACGGAGCTTTGTCAGGTTCCGGGACACCGTCTCGATCGTCATGCCCAGATAATCGCCGATATCGTTGCGGGTCATCGGCAGATCGATCTGATCCAGGTCGCCCTGGCGTTCCATAAGGTCGACCAGGAAGACCGCGAGCTTCTCGACAGCGCTCTGGCGGCCGACGACGAGGAGATGTTCCTGCGCGCGCGCCATTCCGCGCAGCGCCGTCGCCATGAGTTCCGGCGAGCACGCGTCATATTCTCCGGCTTCCATGGTCCGCAGTCCGGTCTCCACTGTGGTTTCCGCGAAAAAGCCGCGGTTGCGGCCGGCCTCGAAGCCAAAGGTTTCGCCCGCCAGATGGAAGGCAACCACCTGCCGCCGGCCATCTGAGAGCAGCCGGAAGATCCGCACGGCGCCGAAGGCGATGTGGTAGAGCGTGCCCGAACGTTCGCCCTGGGCATAGATTTCGCTGTCGGCGGCGAAAAGCGCAATCCGGTGGGTGCGGGTCTGCGGCAGCCTCTCGGCAGTGGCGATGTGGCGTGCGATTGGGTGATAAGCCGTCTGGGCCGCTGCGTACATGGTTCAATCCCCTTCTTGATGGTGAGAGGAGGATGCCCGATGCGGGACCGGCGCGAAATTCGGTCGTTCCACTACGGGTTACTACGTAGCGCTGACCCTGAGGGTGGCGAGCGCCATCACGATATCGGGTCCTGCGAGCGGCTTATGCAGGATGAAGACGTTGTCGCGTTCGGGCGCCGGGGTTCCGTTGTCGGCAAGAAGGATGACCGGCACATCGGCGGCGATGCTTTGCAGGCAGGCTTCGCGATCCTTTTGGGCCAAGCAGCCGTCAAGGACCACACAGAGCGCCATCAACGCCCGCTCACGGGCGCTCCTCCAGGAACTGAACGTCTCGACAGGATGGCCATGTGCTTCGAGCGCGAACGCGAGCGACCGGAGCAGAGCCGGATCGCTGATGATGGCGACAATGGCAGGCTTGGTCGACAATCGGACACCGTGAGCATTGACCGCGAAAGCGCGGCGGAGCGTCCAATCAATCACCCGAAGGGCGGATGCCGCTTTGTCCTGCGTCAAGTCTTTCGATTGTTGGCGGAGTTGATCCCGATCGCCAGCGACATCCGCACCAGTTCAGGAAGGCTGCGCGCCTGCATCTTGGTCATGACATTGGCGCGGTGTACTTCGACGGTGCGAGGGCTGATATCGAGATTGAAGGCGATCGCCTTGTTTGGCTGGCCCGCCACGACGGCTTCGAGCACCTGCCGTTCGCGGTCGCTGAGCGCGGCGATCCGCGCGCGGATGTCGTCGGCGGATTCGGCAGGACTTGCATTTTCGGCCAGACGCTCGGCGGCGCGCCGTATCGCATCCATGATGACGACATCGTCGAACGGCTTCTCGATGAAATCCACGGCACCAGCCTTCATCGCCTCGACGGCGAGCGGCACATCGCCATGTCCTGTGATCACGATCGCCGGAATTTCCTTACCCACCGACGACAGCCTGCCGATCAGATCGATGCCGCTCATGTCAGGCATTCTGAGGTCAGTGACCAGCACGGCCTGCCGCAGGCCGGCGGCGAGAGCGACGAAAGCCGAGGCGGACTCATGCACCCTGACGGCGAAGCCGTTCATCGTCAGCATGAAGGCGAGGGATTTCCTGACCGCCTCTTCGTCATCGACAATATGTACGGTGAAATCATCGATCGGCATCTTCTTCCCCGTCATAAGCGGGCAGCGTGAAACTGAAGCGCGCGCCGCCCAGAACACTGCGGGAGACCGTCATCTGGCCCCCATGCGCCTCGATAATACGCTTCGAAATGGAAAGGCCGACGCCCATGCCCCCCGCCTTGGTCGTGGTGAAGGGTTTGAACAGTTCGGGCGCGATTTCGTCGGCAATGCCGGGACCCGAATCCTCCACGACCACCGCCACGTCACTCCCTTGGGGCTTGATCTGCACCCTGAGCTCCTTGCGCGGCGTGTCCTTCATCGCTTCGACGGCATTGCGCATCAGGTTGATCATGACCTGCTGGATCTGAACGCGATCGACGAGGACAAGATCCGCGCCGGGCGTGAATTCGAAGACGGAGCGGACACCCTTTTCGCGCGATCCGACCAGCGCCAAGGCGCCCGCTTCTTCGATCAGCTGCCTGAGGTTCTGCGGCGTCTTTTCGGTCTCCCCCTTGGTGACGAATTCGCGAAGATGCCTGATGATCTGGCCGGCTCTCAGGCTCTGTTGGCCCGCCTCTTTCAGCGCGTCGCGAAGCCGCTCGGCCTTTTCGCCCTCCCAGTCCTGCAGCAGCCGCGCGCTTCCATGGACGTAATTGGCGATGGCCGACAGGGGTTGATTGAGCTCGTGGGCGAGGGTGGAGGCCATTTCTCCCATTTCGTTGAGGCGCGCCAGCCGAGCCAACTCGGTTTGCACTTCCTGCAGCCGCGCGGCAGACTCTTCACGTTCGGTGAGGTCGCGGATAAAGCCGGTGAAATAGCTGCGGCCAGCGGTGCGCATTTCGCCGACGGCAAGTTTCATCGGAAAGGTCGAGCCGTCCTTTCTCTGGCCGACCACAACGCGGTCAGTGCCGATGATGCGTTTCTCACCCGTGGAGAGATAGCGTTGCAGGTAGCCGTCATGTTCCTGCCGGTATGGCTGAGGCATCAGCATTCGGAGGTTCTGGCCGATAGCCTCTTCCTCCGAGTAGCCGAACTGCCTGACGGCGGCGGCGTTGAAGGAAACGATCGTGCCGTCCTGTTCGCTGACGATCGTGGCGTCCAGCACGGTGTCGAGGATCGACCGGAGATGCGCTTCCCTGGTGTCGAGCGCCTCTTGCGCTTTGGCAATGCCCTTGCGGGTCGCGTGGAGCAGTTCGGCCAGGACCGCAATGGCAATGCCGACGAAAACGAAGACCAATAGTTCGGGGGTCTGAATGCCGCCCGGCGTCAGTGATCGAAGATAGGCCGCGGAAAGAGTGGACAGCGCCGCCGCCAGGCAACCGGGTCCGATGCCGCCGACGATCGAGGCGAGCAGGATAGGCGGCACGAAGAGGATGTAGATCGCGCGGTCGTCGAGCGCGCCCATAAGGAAATATCGGAGAAGAAAAGCAATCAGGACCGCCGTCACCGCGAGCGCGTAACCATAGCTCCGCGGCCAGTTGCTGCGCAGGACGAAGCTCGATAACGCGCGGGCAACACCGCTTTCACCGCTCGACATCATCCTTGGTATCCGCGATCCCCGCTCATGCCTGTCCGCATGCCATCGTCTACTTGATGAATATCATGCAGGGTGCGGGCAGTCTATGCAGGAAGAGGCGGCCCAACGCGGATTCGGAGGGGCGGGGAAGGGGCGATCATCATCTGCAGGCGATCGAACCAAAACAAATGCCCGCGCGGAAAAGGTCGCGCGGGCGCCGGATTGTGCCGGAATGCTGTTACTTCGCGGCGGCAGCGAGATCGGCGTCGAGACGCTTGCGGGCCACCGGCGGCAGCTTCGCGCTCGTGACAGCGTCGATATTGGACTTGGGATCGCCGACCACTATCAGGCCGACCATGCCCATCGGCATGTGCGGCGAGCACTTGACCACATAGGCGCCTTCGACGTCGAACGTGATCTTGAGGGTCTCGTTCATCTTGCCCTTGAAGGGCTTGGCGCCGGCCGGCAGGAGGTCCTTGTAGATCTCGACATTGTGGCCCTTGTCGGTCGGAATGAAGGTGACGGTATCGCCCTTGGCGATCTTTGACAGGCCGGGTTCGAACACCATCATGCCGTCCTTGCCCTTGTTCAGCAGATGGACCTCGAAATCCGCGGCGACGGCATAGGACGCCATCGTTGCCATTGCCATCGTCATTCCGATCACTGCGGTTGCCAGCTTTTTCATTTCAATGCTCCTGTTTGCGAAGATGTTTGACTTCGTGGCAGCCAATTTACCGTCCGCGCCGATGGGCTCTTTGACGTGAGACAAACATTTCAGCGATTGCCCGATGAGCTGCGGTCGATCGCGGGCAAAACATGTGAGGGAACGAGGGAGGGCCGTCCGCCGGTAGCCCACCCTCGTTTGCGCTTCTCCAGAAGTGCGTGCCCAAGATAGGGCGCCCGATCGCTCCTTCTTTGCTTTGGGGCAAGCAAGGCCATGAAAGGTTGAAACGGCAAAATCCAAGTAACTTGATGCGGGACAAAGTCTGGGTGGCCGACCGCGGCCTATCCAATGGATGTCGCGCCAAACAATGGCGTCATGCATCAACCGGACCGAACGCCTTCGAGGCAGAGGTCGTGACCGAAGGACCAGATCGAATGTCCGCTTTCAAGATTTCCCTGGCTGCCGCCATGTTCGGCGCAGTCGCTGCCCTGCCTGCGGCAGCGCATATTTCGCTCGAGATTCCGACAGCGAAGGCCAACGCGAATTACAAGGCAATTCTCCGCGTGCCGCACGGCTGTGACGGCAAGGCGACCGTGGCTATCAGGGTCCGTCTGCCCGAGGGCGTCATCTCCGTCAAGCCGATGCCGAAGCCCGGTTGGAAAATCGACAAGACGCTCGGCGAATACGCCAAGGCCTACGAGCATTATGGCGAGCAGGAAAAGAGCGGGGTGCGCGAATTGACCTGGTCCGGTGGCAATCTGCCTGACGACGAATATGACGAGTTCGTCTTCCGTGCCTATGTCACCGGCGCGTTCAAGCCCGGGCAGGCGATCACATTCCCGGTCGTGCAGGAATGCGAAGGCGGCGCCACCACGCGCTGGATCGAGGTGCCCGCACCGGGCAAGACGGCGGAGGACTATGAGCACCCGGCACCCGCGATAACCGTCATCGACAAGTAAGACAGGGATGGAGCGCAGGCGATGTTGCCGACGCAGCGAGTTTTTCGCGCCGCTTTCATCGCCTTGTTCACGGCGTTGGTGCTTCTCCTGCTGATTCCGCAGCAGGCGAGCGCCCACGCCGTCTTGTTGTGGTCCTCGCCGTCCCAAGGCGAGGTGCTCGCCGCCGCGCCGTCTCTGTTGACGTTGCGGTTCTCCGAACCCGTCAGTCATGTCGCTCTCACGCTGCTCGATCGCGGCGGCGGGTCCATCGATCTGGACGCCACGAGTTCGGGAAGCCAGATGACTGCGCGCGTGAAGCATCCGCTCGCCCCTGGCACCTATGCGCTCAATTGGCGCGCCGTCTCGGAGGACGGCCATCCGGTACGGGCGGCGGTGATTTTCTCCGTGGGCCGGCAAGGTGCCTTCGGAGATATGCGGGACATGCTCTCGGACCATGGCGACGCGATATCAATCCTCACCTGGGCGGCGAAATTCGGCTTTTATGGCTGCTGTCTTTTCGGCGTAGGCGGTGTCTTCTTCGCGTTCTGGATCGGTGGCACGCCGCTTGGCCGTGTCTCGACGGTGCTGCTTGGGGGAGGGGGCGTGTGCGCGGTCATTCTGGTCGGGTTTTTGGGCGTCGAGGAAACGGGATCGTCGCTCGCCGGACTGGCGGTGATGGGAACGTGGGCCGTGGCCCTCGACAGCAGCCTCTTCAGGTCGATGATGTTGGTGGCTGTGTCTTTGCTCCTCTCGTTTGCCGCGATCGGTCGCCCGGGTGCCGGGCGGAGCCTTTCGCTTGCCGCGCTCGTCCTTCTCGGACCTAGTTTCGCGCTGACGGGGCACGCCTCGGACGCCGGGATCAAGTGGCTTTCGTTCGCAGCATTGTCTGTCCATGTCGGCGCCGCCTGCTTCTGGGCTGGCGCCTTGCCCCGCCTGTGGCTTCTCCTCGGGCCGGGGCGTCTCGGCCAGGATGGCGCGTTGCGCCGGTTTTCGGCGGCCATTCCCTATTCCGTCGCCGCGATCGTCCTGGCAGGAACCTATCTCGCATCCGTTCAACTGGGTGCTCTGGAAGCTTTGTGGGGCACTGCCTATGGCAGGGTCCTCATAGGCAAGCTCGTTCTTGTCGTGTCCGCTTTGCTCCTCGGCGGCTTCAACCGCATCTGGCTCACGAATGAGGTTGTCGATGGAAACGCCAGCGCCGCGCGGTCGATGAAGCGGCTCGTGACGGTGGAAATCGCCCTGATCATCCTTGTCCTCGCCGTCACCTCACTCTGGAGGTTCACGCCGCCACCTCGCGCGCTTGCGTTGATGCCACCCATATCGACCTCGCTGCACCTGCATCAGCCTGCGGTTATGGCGACATTGTCGTTCCGGACGACGTCCGATCTGCGTTTCGATGTCGATGTGTCGCTGACGAAGGGGGAATTCTATCCGTTCGATCCGCACGAACTCACATTGAGGATGTCGTCGACCGACGGCGCTGTCGCTCCCTTCACAATCCCGCTGCGGAGAAAATCCAAAGGCCTCTGGGGCACGGAGCATGTCCAGGCGCCATGCGACTGCGAATGGAACCTCCGTCTGGAGGTCCTGATCTCCGACTTCGATATGGTCGACCTGGACGGCAAGATCAGATTGTTGCCGAGGCAGTAGCAACCGCCTGATTCGCGCGACCGATACGAACCTTCCTTGCGCTCGAACAAAGAAGCCTTTCACCGACGGTGATAAATGTCTCGGGAACGGAGATCATGAGACATGGCGGTTGTCGGAGACGTCGGCGAAAGCGCAGAGCCGGGCGGGGACCTGGTGCTCTGGGTTCTGGTGTGGTGCGAACTGGTCGCGTTCGGCGTCCTGCTCGGTGGCTTCATGGTGATGTCTTTCCTGCATCCGGAAAGCTTTGCTTTGGCAAAGCTGCATCTGAACGGCCGGCTGGCAAGCGTCAATACCCTTGTGCTGATCACCAGCGGTTGGCTTGCAGCGGAAGCAGCGCGTGCCAGGACCGAACGGATCATGCGGTTGGGGCTGCTTGGCGCGGCAGCACTGGGCTTCGTCTTCGCCAGCGTCAAGCTGGCCGAATATGGCGGCGAGCTGCGTTTTGTCGGAGACGCCACGTTCAATGCCTTCTTCGAACTCTATTTCATCATCACCGGCTTTCACCTCGCACATGTGGTGTTGCTCGGCCTTGTGATGCTGTTTGTTGTGCTCCGCCCGGAGCGTTCGAATGTCGCCCTGGTCGCCACCGTCTGGCACGTCGTTACCATCGTGTGGCTGGTCATTTTCCCCGTCGTCTATCTCGGATGAGCAAAATGCAGAACAACAACTCGACATGGCTGATGGGCAGCGCCACGGTATTGATGCTCGTCGCCGCGGTCGCCGCCCTGATTGCCGCGCAATGGAACCATGAGGCGCCTCCGTTCGCCGCACTGGGTGCGATCCTCGTCCTCTCGGTCGTGAAATCGCGCCTCGTGGTGATGGATTTCATGGGCCTGCGCGGCGTCCGTCCGACGCTGTCAGCCGCGCTCGTCGCCTGGCCGGCGTTCTTCGCTCTTGTCACCGCCGCAAAGGCCGCTTTCGCCGTCCTCGGCAATTGAAGAATAAGGGCGCTGTGGCGCTCGCTGTCTGTACCGGCGTAGTTGCAGCGGCTGGGTGTCAGCCGCTCATTTCATTCCGTGTCGGCAATCGACCCGCTTCTCTTAAACCGCGAAGCGTCCTCAGACAGGCGACCAATTGAGCGGCGAACAGGCGCCCGCGGCCGGCGTCCTCTTCATTTTTGGCGCGGTCGCCGATGTCGAGATACCAATCGAGCAGGTATTCGCTCAGTGGCAGTGCTTCGATGATCCTTGTGGGATCGATCTTGTAGGGCGGCCTGATGTTGAACGGATGCAGGGCGATGGATTCACCTCTTGCATGCGCCTCCCGCAGATGGTCTCGCAGAATCGTCGCCCCATTGGGCGAAATCGTCGCCACCATCGCCTTGATCTGACGGCGAAGCTCTTGCTCGAGGGCGTTCAGGGTCACCTTGGTGTCAGGACTGCCGGCTCTTTCGGCGTGAAAGGCCTTGCGGCGCTCTTTTCTGAGCGTCGAGACATGCCCCAATTCCTCCCTCGCCATTCGCTCGGCCGCGTCCTTGATCGCATCGGATTGAGCATGGGCCGAGACATAGGTCCAAAAGGCAAAGGCGCGTTCTTCATTGCGGACGGCTGTCGAAAAAGCGCGATAGGCGGACATCAATTCCGGCGCCACCGTTGCCGCACCTTCGTCCTGGAACAGGTCATGTGGAGCGGTGGCCGCGATGTCGATTTCCTCCCGGCCTGACGCGTGCCGCCATTCATCCACCTTGCTCAGATGTCCGGTTTCCTCCAGGACCAATGCATTGAATACCGCGGTGAGATCGGGCCGCCCCATCGCGCTCATGCGCCGGCTGAGCGCCTGATATCCTTCTATCGCCTCCCGCTCCATGGCGCGGGCGATGGCAAGCAATTGGTCGAGTGACGCAAGTTCCCAGGGATCGGGGTTTGTCGGCGACATCGCAATTCTCCCTTTGACATTCTTCGGCAGCGCCGCAGCGAGCGGCATGTCCATAGGTGTCGCAGAAGTTACGGTCGAAATATTTGTCTTGGGACAAAGACCGAATGCGCAAGTCGCCTAATTTCAAGCCCGACAGCGGGTCGAAATCGGGAGAAATGCAGGTCAATGCGGAATTCGGGAAAAACTTGGGCCATGAGGGTCGCGGGCATCCTGCTCGCCGCGGTCTGTGTTTCCCTCTTGATGTTATCATCGGCGTTCGCGGCGGGCCAACTGCCCGCCTATCTCGGCAAGGTTCAGCCGGCAGAACTGTTTCAGGGCGCCGATCGGTTCGGCGATGTCCGCGGCGAACCGCCCATTGCGCCGGTCTATCGCGGCCAGCAACTGGTCGGCTACGCCTATCTCAATTCCGACTTCACCAACTCGATCGGCTATTCTGGCAAGCCCATCCATATCGCCATCGGCATCGATCCAACGGGTGTCGTTCGCGGCTTCAAGCTCATCGATCATCACGAGCCGATCGTGCTGGTCGGCATACCCCAGGCCAAGGTGGTGGCCGCGGTGAACTCGATCGTCGGCAAGAACCTTGCAGGCGTCGCGGCGGGCACCGAGCATCCGCCGCAGGTCGACATCGTCAGCGGCGCCACCGTGACGGTGCTTGTCATGAGCGACAGCATCGTCCGGTCTGCGGTGTCGCTGATCCGGAGCGGCCGGCTGAACGAAAGCGGTGCGGTGACGGCCGTGGCCTCGCCGGATGTGCGGAAACTGGATCTGTCCAAGGACAAGGTGACCGACTGGCAGACTTTGCTGGGCGATGGTTCGATCCGCAGCCTGCATTTGACCGTCGGCGAAGTCTCGAAAGCCTTYCAGGACGCGAAGCACCCCGACGCAGCCACGCGCCCGGAAACGGCAAATCCCAACGACCATTTCATCGACCTCTATGTCGCGCCCGTCAGCGTTCCCGCGATCGGCAAGACGCTTCTCGGCGAAGACGCCTATCGGCGGCTGATGACAAACCTCAAGTCCGGCCAGTCGGCCATCCTCGTCGCCGGCGACGGAGCCTATTCGTTCAAAGGCTCGGCCTATGTCCGCGGCGGAATTTTCGATCGCATCGAGCTCCTGCAGAACGATCAGGGCGTGCGCTTCCGCGATCGCAATCACACGAGACTCGCAGGGCTCGCGCCTGCGGATGCCCCCCAATTGCGGGATGTCGACCTGTTCGTCGTGCCGGCCGAGTTTTCGCTCGACGTCACCGAGCCGTGGGAATTGCAGCTGCTCGTGCAGCGGAGCGTCGGCGCGCGCGACAAGCAATTCATCCCGTTCGACCTCGGATATACGCTTCCGGCAGCCTATTATACGGTGACGAAGGCGCCTGCGCCTGCGGTTCCGGTCGTAAAGCCTGCGGCCACCGATGCCATGCCGGATGAGCAGCCGCTGTGGATGCGCATCTGGAACATGGATCGCGTATCCGTCGCCATCACCGCCATTGCGCTCTTGATCCTCACCGCAATCTTCTTCTTCCAGGACTGGCTGGTCAAGCGGCCGCGGCTGTTCGCCTGGGTGCGCAACGGCTACTTGGTGTTCACCTTGGTCTGGCTTGGCTGGTATGCTGGCGCCCAGCTTTCGGTCGTCAATGTCCTGACATTCACCAACGCGCTGGTCACCAATTTCAGCTGGGAATTCTTTCTCGCTGCTCCTCTGATCTTCATCCTTTGGGCGGCGGTCGCGGCAGGCCTGTTGTTCTGGGGACGTGGGCCTTTCTGCGGCTGGCTTTGCCCGTTCGGCGCGCTGCAGGAGCTTCTCGGCAAGCTGGCCCAGCGCCTGAAAGTGCCTCAGGTCAAGCTGCCCTGGGGCCTGCACGAGCGGCTGTGGCCGATCAAGTACATCATCTTCCTCGGCCTGTTCGGCATGTCGTTCTACTCGATGTCCTATGCCGAGATGCTGTCCGAGGTGGAGCCGTTCAAGACCGCGATCGTGCTGAAATTCGTCCGCGACTGGCCGTTCGTCATATTCGCCGTCGCCCTCCTGATCGCCAGCCTGTTCATCGAGAGATTCTACTGCCGCTATCTCTGCCCTCTCGGCGCCGCACTCGCCATTCCCGGCCGCATCCGCATGTTCGAATGGCTGAAGCGCTATCCCGATTGCGGCTCGCCCTGCCAGCGCTGCTCGAAGGAATGCCCTGTCCAGGCGATCCATCCCGAGGGGCAGATCAATGTCAACGAGTGCATCTACTGCATGCATTGCCAGGAACTCTATCACGACGACCAGCGCTGCCCGCACATGATCCAGGTCCGGCTGAAACGCGAGAAATTCAAGGCGTTGTCGACCCCGGAATCGCGCGGCGAAAAGCCGACGCCACCAACCGTGATCACGCATAACGGCGAACCGATCACCCGCTCTTAAATCGGCGCCGGACATCGGGTCCGGGCCAAAATGAAGGAAGCAGGCATGTCAAACGAAGAGAAAGAACAACCAAAACTGAACAGACGGCAGCTGCTCGGCACGACCGCAGCCGCAGCCGCCGCTGGAGTCGCGACCGCAGGCGGTGCGCTGACGTTTTCGGGCGGCTTCGCGACACCCGTCAAGGCGGCGACCCGCTCCGGGCAGAGCGCCGAAGTCAAGCCGGGCGAACTGGACCAGTATTACACCTTCTTCTCGAGCGGCCAGTCAGGCGAGTTGCGTATCGTCGGTCTCCCGTCCATGCGGGAACTCATGCGCGTTCCGGTCTTCAACCGGTGCAGCGCCACGGGCTGGGGCCTGACCAATGAAAGCCGGAAGGTCCTGACCGAAGGCCTTCTGCCCCGCACGGTCGAACTCCTCAAAGATCGCGGCGGCGTCTATCACAACGGCGACCTTCACCACCCGCATCCGTCGTTCACCGACGGCACCTATGACGGCCGCTATCTGTTCGCCAACGACAAGGCCAATACGCGCGTCGCCCGCATTCGTCTCGACGTGATGAAATGCGACAAGATCATCGAACTGCCCAACCAGCACACCGTGCACGGTCTGCGCGTGCAGAAATATCCGCGGACCGGCTATGTGTTTGCCAACGGCGAAGACGGCGTGCCGCTGCCGAACGACGGCAAGGTGCTGGACGATCCCAAGCAGTACCGGGCGATCTTCAGCGCCATCGACGGCGATACGATGAAGATCGCCTGGCAGGTCATGGTCGACGGAAATCTCGACAATGTCGACGCCGACTACCAGGGCAAATACTGCTACGCCACCTGCTACAATTCCGAGAACGGCGTCAATCTGGCGGAGATGACGGCCAAGGACCAGGACTGGGTCGTGGTCTTCAACATCAAGCGGATCGAGGAAGCGGTCAAGAAGGGCGACTTCAAGGAGATGAACGGCGTGCCCGTCATCGACGGACGTCACGGCTCGCGCTACACCCGCTATATCCCGGTATCGAACGGTCCGCATGGCATGAACACCGCGCCGGATGGCATTCATGCCATGGCGGCGGGCAAGCTGTCGCCGACCGTCACGGTATTCGACCTGCGCAAGTTCGACGACCTGTTCGACGACAAGATCAAGCCGCGCGACACGGTCGTGGCCGAGCCGCAACTGGGTCTCGGACCGCTGCACACCGCTTTCGACGGCCGGGGCAATGCCTATACGACGCTCTTCCTCGATAGCCAGATCTGCAAGTGGAACATCGAGGACGCGATCCGCGCTTTCAACGGCGAAAAGGTCGATCCGATCCGCCAGAAGCTCGACGTCAGCTATCAGCCGGGCCACAATCACAGCTCGATGGGCCAGACCAAGGAAGCCGACGGCAAGTGGCTGCTGTCGCTCAACAAGTTCTCCAAGGACCGCTACCTCAATGTCGGCCCGCTCAAGCCGGAGAACGACCAGCTGATCGACATATCGGGCGATGAGATGGTGCTCGTGCACGACAGCCCGTCCTTCGCCGAGCCGCATGACGCCACGATCGTGCATGCCTCGAAGATCAACCCGATCAGCATCTGGAAGCGCGACGACCCGATGTTCGCCGACGCGGTCGAACAGGCCAAGAAGGACAAGATCGATCTGACGACGGATTCGGACGTCATCCGCGACGGCGACAAGGTCCGCGTCTACATGACGTCGTCGGCTCCCGCGTTTGGCCTCGAGTCCTTCAAGGTCAAGGAAGGCGACGAGGTTACCGTCTACGTCACCAATATCGACGAAGTCGAAGACCTGACTCACGGCTTTGCCATCATCAACTACGGCATCAACATGGAGGTCGCGCCGCAGGCCACGGCTTCGGTGACCTTCAAGGCGAGCAAGCCGGGCGTCTACTGGTACTATTGCAGCTGGTTCTGCCATGCCATGCACATGGAGATGAAGGGCCGGATGCTGGTCGAGCCGCAGTCGGCGTGATGGCGCGCGCGGCAATCATAACGATGGTGGCCCTCTGGGCCGCCGTCACCTCGTCCGCCGGAGCCGCGGACCGGATCGTCACGCCGTCGGATCGGCTGGCGCTGTCGGCCGTTGTCGAACAGGCGGCCGCTGGCGACCGCATCCTGCTCAGGCCGGGCAAGTATTGGGGCCGGATCGTCATCAAAAAGGCTCTGACCATCGAGGGCGACCCCGGCGCTGCAATCGTGGGCGACAATACCGGCACCGTGATCACCATTGACGCAGCCGGCGTCACCCTTCGCGGCCTCGACATCAGCGGTTCGGGCATGGACCTCGAAACTATGGATTCCGGCGTGTTTGCGACGCAGGCTGCGACAGGCGCGGTCATCGAGGACAATACCGTCACCGGCAATCTTTACGGCATTTATATCCACGGGGCGGCGAAGTCGTTTACCCGCCACAACAAGATCGTCGGTTTGAAGACGGCTCGCCTGAGCGAGTCGGGTAACGGCGTGGCCGTATGGAACGCTCCAGGAGCCGAGGTCGTCGACAACGACATCAGCTTCGGCCGCGACGGCGTCGCCACCAATGCCAGTAAGCACAATGTCTTCAGCGGCAACCGGTTCACCAATGTCCGCTTCGCCATTCATTACATGTACACCAACGACAGCGAGATCCGCGGCAACGTGTCGATCGGCAACCTGGTCGGCTACGCGATCATGTTCTCCAACCATCTCAAGATCGTCGGCAATCTGTCGGACGGCGACCGCGATCATGGACTGCTGCTGAATTTCGCCAACAACTCGCTCGTGACCGGCAATAGAATTCGGGGACACCTGCAGCCCGAAAGCCGCTGGGCGATGGCCGGCAACCGCGCCTCGCCGGATATGGTGACCGACAACACCTCGACGCAGAAAGAGGGGGACCAATCGGGTTTCCGCCCCGGCCCGGAAAAATGCGTCTTCATCTACAATGCCAACAAGAACCGCATCGTCGGCAACGAATTCAACGGCTGCGCCATCGGTATCCACTTCACGGCCGGTTCGGAAGGCAATGTCATCAGCGGCAACGCCTTCATCAACAACCGAACCCAGGTCAAATATGCCGGCACGCGCTATGTCGACTGGTCCGACAAGGGCAGGGGTAACTACTGGAGCGACGACCAGACCTTCGATCTGGACGGCGACGGCATCGGCGACAACCCCTATCGCCCGAACGATCTGGTGGACAAGGTGCTGTGGACGTCGCCGCAGGCCAAGGTGCTGACCACCAGTCCCGCGGTCCAGGTCATCCGGTGGGCGCAGGCGCAGTTCCCGGCCATCCTTCCCGGCGGCGTGACCGACAGCCACCCCTTGATGACACCTCCGGAAATCCAGGAGAAACAGCAATGACGAAACCCACGGTCGTCTTGTCCGGCGTGGCGAAGCGCTATGGAAATGTGGACGCGGTGAAGGATGTCTCCTTCACGCTCAACGAGGGCGAAACGGTGGCCCTTGTCGGCCATAACGGCGCGGGCAAGACCACGATCATCAAAATGCTGCTCGGGCTTATCCGTCCGTCCTCCGGCAGCGTCGAGGTGCTCGGAGAAGACCCCGCGAGAGGCGATTTCGCGGTGCGCCAGCGGCTCGGTTATCTGCCCGAAAGCGTGGCCTTCCATATGGCGTTGACCGGGCGCGAGACGCTGGCATTCTACGCTCGGCTCAAGCGGGTCGACATGGCCTACGCGCCGGAACTTCTTGACCGTGTCGGGCTTGCGCCTGAGGCGGCCGACCGCCCCGTGCGGACCTATTCGAAGGGCATGCGACAGCGATTGGGCCTCGCGCAGGCACTGCTCGGCCAACCGCGCATCCTGCTTCTGGACGAGCCGACGAGCGGCCTTGATCCTGCGCTGCGGCACAGGGTCTACGACGTTTTGGCGGAACTCCGCTCGACCGGGGCCACGATCCTGCTCTCCTCGCACGCTTTGTCGGAGCTCGAGGACCGCGCCGACCGTGTTGTGATCATCAACGAGGGCGTCAAGATTGCCGACGGCACATTGGATAGCCTGCGGGGCCTTGCCCGCCTGCCGACCCGCATCAGCCTGACATTGGCAGGCTGCGGTGCCGCCAGGAAACGGGAGTTTGGCGGCGTTGCCTGGACCGCCACGGGCGCCCACTCGATCGAGACCGAGGTGGCGATGGAAGACAAGATCGCGCTTCTGAAAGAGGTCACCGCCAACCCCGCCGATATCGCCGCCCTTCACGTGATGGAGCCGACATTGGACGACCTCTACGCGCATTTTCTGAACGCAAGGAAGGCCGCCCAATGATCAACATCCTCATCGTTGCCCGCAAGGAGATTCGCGAGGGTCTGCGCAATCGCTGGGTCGTCTCGACAACGCTGCTTCTCGCGGCGCTCGCGCTGACGCTCACCTTTCTCGGAAGCGCGCCGACGGGAAATGTCGGCGCCGACCCGCTCGACGTCGTCATTGTCAGCCTGTCGAGCCTGACGATCTTCCTCGTGCCGCTGATCGCGCTGCTCCTGTCGCATGACGCGATCGTCGGCGAGATGGAGCGGGGCACCATGCTGCTGCTCCTGAGTTATCCGGTCGGCAGGAACCAGGTCATCTTTGGAAAATTCCTCGGCCATGTCGCTATCCTGGGGTTTGCGACGCTTTTCGGTTACGGCGCTGCCGCAATTGCGCTGGTCGCGATGGGTGCGGATATCGATACCGGCAGTTGGACATCGTTCCTGTCCATGCTTGGCTCGTCCGTGCTGCTGGGTGCGGTCTTCCTGGCGGTTGGCTACCTCGTCAGCACGCTCGTCCGTGAACGCAGCACGGCGGGCGGCATTGCCATCGGCATATGGCTGGTCTTCGTCCTGATCTACGACATGGCGCTCCTGGGCGCGCTGGTTGCTGCGGGAGGTCATGCGCTTCCGGCAGGGCTTCTCGACGCGCTTCTGCTTCTCAATCCCGCCGATGCCTATCGCTTGCTGAACCTCGGGTCCGGCGGGGCGAGTGCGCTTTCGGGCATGGGCGGCATCGCCGAACATACCGGGCTTACAGCCACGGTTCTCATCGCTGCGCTCTGCCTGTGGACGGTTCTTCCGCTCGCGCTCGCCGCCGCGACCTTCTCAAGGAGAGAGCTATGAAATATTTCTGGATGCTGGCGCCGTTCCTGTCGGCGCTGCTGGTTGCCGGTTGCGACAATGAAGGGAAAGCCACGCCCCCGCCGCCCTTCGCCCTGACGGCCGATGCCGTCGGCCGATATTGCGGGATGAACGTGCTCGAACATGCCGGACCGAAGGGGCAGGTCATCCTCGATGCGAAAGTCGGGGAACCCATCTGGTTTTCGTCGGCGCGGGACACTTTGGCGTTCACCATGCTGCCGGAGGAACCGAAGGATTACGTCGCCATCTATGTCTCGGACATGGCCAAAGCGCCGAGCTGGGAAAAGCCGGGCACGACAAACTGGGTGGATGCGAGAAAGGCGTTCTACGTCATCGGCAGCACGATGCGCGGCAGCATGGGCAACGAAGAGACGGTGCCGTTCTCGATCCGCGATGCCGCGGCCAAGTTCGCGCTCAAGAATGGCGGGCGGGTCGTCACCTTCGACCAGGTGCCGCATGACTATGTCCTCGGCTCCGGCGCGGATACTCCCAAGGAAGATAACCCGGCCGCACCAGAGGTGAAGGGACAGAACAATGGCTAGAAACTTTAGCCGCCGCCGGGCGATCATGATCTTCGCGGCAATGGCCGGCTTGCCCTTGTTGTCCCGCGCACGGGCGGCGACGGCTCCGGCACCGGTCACATGGGCCGGGCAGGCGCTTGGCGCGCCGGCGACGTTGGTCTTGAACCACGTCGACAGAGTAGCGGGCAACCGGCTGATCGAGCGTGTCACCGCCGAAGTATCACGCCTGGAGGCGATCTTCAGCCTCTATCGAGAAGATTCGGCCATTTCCATCCTCAACAAGGCCGGTGTTCTGGTCGCCCCTACGCCGGAAATGGTCTCGCTGCTTCGTTCTTGCCGCCGCTTCTGGAACGAAAGCGCCGGCGCGTTCGACCCGACCGTCCAACCGCTCTGGACCCTTTACCGGGATCATTTCACCGCCCCGAACCCTGATCCTTCCGGACCGCTCGCATCGGAAATAGGCCGAGTGCTGACGCGCGTCGGTTTCGACGCCGTGGCGTTCGACAATGACCGTGTCGTCCTCCCTAAGGGAGCGGCGTTGACGCTTAACGGCGTCGCCCAAGGCTTCATAACCGACCGGATCGTCGATCTCTTGCGCGACGCCGGGGTGACGAGCAGCCTTGTGGATATGGGCGAGGACCGCGCCATCGGCGCCAAGGCGGATGGCAGCCCGTGGAGGGTCGGCCTCGCGGAACATGAAGACGATGCTCACCCCGACCAGATTCTCGACATTGTTGACCGGGCAGTCGCCACGTCCAGCGCCGAGGGTTTTCATTTTGACGACGCGGGGCGGTTCGGTCACATCCTCGATCCGCGTGACGGCAGCGCACCGACGCTCTACAGGCGGATGAGCGTCGTGGCCGACGATGCGACGACAGCCGACGCGATGTCGACTGCGTTCACCTTGATGGACGAAGATGCGATCGCGTCCGTGGTCGATGCCTCTCCCGCTCTCACGGCCGACTTCGTCAATGCCAGCGGTGTTCACAGGCGCTTGACGGCACGTGCCTGACGCCCGCCATGTCGCCCATAACTGTCGTCAGCTCTTCCTATTGTCGATGGCCAAGGCGCCGGGGCCGGCGATGAAAAGAAAAAGGAAGGTGAAGCAGAACAGGATAGCGGCATCGCCGCCGTTGTTGGCGGGGAAGAAGTTCTGCGGATTATGAACCATGAAATAGGCGACTGCCATATTGCCCGACAGGAGGAAGGCGGCGGGGCGGGTGAGAAGCCCAAGTGCGATCAAGAGACCGCCAACGGCTTCGAGTACACCCTGGACAAGAAACAAGGTTGGAAGCGGTCCGCCCTGGCCACCCACCGGAAAGCCGAACAGCTTTTGGGTGCCATGCTCGAGGTAAAGAAGTCCGGTCATGAGGCGGAGGGCTGTCAGGGCGTAGGGCCAATATACGCTGAGCCGGTCGAAAAGAAGCATGGAGGTCTCCTGGTTGGTATTCCGGGCGATGTTTCGGTCGCCCGGGGGGTTGACAAAGTCGATGCTCAAAATCCGCTATTGATCTCTGTGGGCTGACGTTGCTCGCCGAGCGTTTCAGTATCCCACCGTAATGCGTTCACGCAGATGCTGCCCGTGTTCGAGCTCATCCACGATGGCGACAGCCATGTCTTCGAAAGACAGACTGGTTGGCGCTCCGGCCACCATCAGCATGTGGTCCTTGCCTTGGCGGAACGTTCCGGTCCGCTCGCCGGCGGTGAAAAAGCGCGGCGGCGAGATGAAGGTCCAGTCGAGGTTGTCGGTCTTTCTCAAGCCTTCGAGCAGGTCTTTTCCCTTCAGCGAATTCGGCCGGGCAGCTTCTGGGAAGCCAGGCTGGTCGGTTTCCTCGATACCGTCTGGGTGGATGAGGCTGCCGGCCCCGCCAACGACGAGGTAGCGTCTGACGCCGGAATCGAGGATCGCCGGCAACAGGATATCCGGCGGCAGATCGAGAAATCGGACCGAACTGATGACGGCATCATGGCCACGGACGGCATCGGCAATCTGTTCCCGGCTGCCGTCGATGCCCTTGGCGGTGACGCCAGCCGATTGTGGAACGCGACCGGCGTTGCGCACGACCGCGGTGACCGTGTGGCCGCATGCGACCAATTCGGTCAGAACACGCGAGCCGGCTTTGCCGGTGGCGCCGATCAGGGCGACTTTCATGCAAACCTCCTCCTCATCGGTAGATCGCAAGCGGCATTATTGCTTGGTTGACCAACCAATAAACCAGAACGGCGGGAAATGCGAATTCGTAAAAGCGATACCGCCGATCCGAAAAATCGATTTCTGCACCTTCGCTTGGGCGCCTAGCTTGTGGCGGATCCATCTTTCACTGACGAGGCGCTATGCAAGTCGATTCAGAGCCGGCACTCCCCGACATCCGCCGGATCGTCACCGGTCATCGCCCGGACGGCGCTTCCTGCATTGCCTCGAATGGTCCGCTGTCCCTGGTGCAAAGGCTGGAGGCGATTCCGGGCACGGTCTTTCACGAAATATGGTCGACGGAAGGCATGCCGGCGCCGGTCGGCAATGGCGATGATCCGACGCTCGCCGGGCTCATGTTGCCGCCGCCACGGCATGGCACCCGTATCCGCATCGTCGATATTCCGCCAGACACCGAGGATTTTTTGAAAAACGGCGCCGCCCGAATGCAGGCGGCCTTTGCCTCTATCGGCGAGGCGAGTGCTTCGACGGTCAGGGCCGGATCGCCGCATCCGCTCATGCACCGCACGCAATCGATCGACTACGGCATCGTTCTGTCGGGCGAACTGGTTTTGGTTCTGGATGCGGAGGAGGTGACGCTCGGCATCGGCTCGGTCGTCGTCCAACGCGGAACCAATCATGCGTGGGCCAATCGATCGGACAGGGTCTGCCGGATGCTGTTCGTGCTGATCGACGGGGCCTATGCGCCCGAAATTGCTGCCAGCCTGGAGGGGCGCTGATGCCGGATCCAAACGAACTTTTCGGCCTTCACGGAAAGACGGCCCTGATCACCGGCGCCGGTGGAGGGCTCGGACAGGCGATCGCCGACCTCTTCGCCGGTGCCGGCGCTGAGCTGATCCTGACCGACCAGACGTTTGCGCATGCCGAGGCCGCGGCGTCATCGATCCGAGTCCGGGGTACCGCCATCAGGACTTTTGGACTGGATCTCGGCGATATTCCAGCACTGCGCTCTGCGGCGCTCGATATGGTCAATGAGGGCGATGTGCCCGATGTGCTGGTCCTGAATGCCGGCATGCAGGGACCGGCCGGCCCGATCAGCGACGTGACCGAGGCCGAATGGCATCGCGTGATGACCGTCAATCTCGCCAGTGCCCATGCGCTGACATCGGCTTTCGCCCCGGCCATGGCACGCCGCGGCGGCGGCAGCATCATCTTGATGGCCAGCATTGCGGCACTGCGCGGCAATAAGGCGATCGGCCTCTACGGGCTGTCGAAGGCAGCGCTGGCGCAGCTGGCGCGCAATCTCGCGGTCGAATGGGGACCGCTCAATATCCGTGCCAATGCCATCGCCCCAGGTCTGATCCGCACGCCGCTGGCGCGCGAACTGATGGCCAATTCGAGTTTCATGGTACGGCGGCTGTCGATGACGCCGCTCCGGCGTGTCGGCGAGCCGCATGAAATCGCCGGCGTTGCGCTCATGCTGGCCAGTGACGCCGGCGCCTTCATCACCGGCGAGACGCTGGTCGTGGATGGCGGAACCCTGATCTCCGACGGATCATGATTTCTTCGGCGAGCGGCGGAAGATGAAGGGGATGAGCTGAAAGAACATTTTCGGTCCAAGAAGCTTGAGGCCGGCGCGTGCCTCCTCCGGCGTCAGCTTCGCCACCATCGGCATGGCGCCAAAAATCTTGCCGCGGATCACCAGTTCGCCGTCCTCGATCGACACTTTGCGGACGGCCATCAGTTCCTTGTTCTGCGCGTCGAGAAACTTCATAGGCGTGCCCCCATGACCTTGTCGTAGTCGATATTCATATCATCCATCATCCATCATCCGGATGGCGGTGCCGCGGCCGGCGCCGAACACGCCGCCGCCTGGATGCATGAACGGGCCGACAAGGTAGAGACCTTCGACCCCCGGCACGGCATATTGGCCGTAATCCGGCGTCGGCCGGTGGCCGACTGTCTGGTACATATAGGGCGCGCAGCCATGGATATCGCCGCGCAGGAAGGAATTGGGGCTGTCGCGCTCCATGTCGAGCGGGCTCTTGACCACGCGCGCCAGGATATTGTCGCTGTCCATGCCATCGAAGAATTTGCGGTAATAAGCGAGACTCTTGTCGGCGACCTCTTCCTTGCGCTCGTCCCAGAGCGCTGGGTTGCCCTCGAGATCATAGGGCGCGAAAGTGACGCCGTAGAATGTGCCGGAGCCGGCCGGCGCGCGGCTGGGATCGCCGACCGCGATATCCGAGCCGGCGCAAAGCGGCACGGCCGGGATCTTGCCCTGCTTGAGCTGGTCGAAGGAGGTGCGCATATCGTTCATGCGGTCCGAGGTCAGGAGTTCGGTCATGACAGCCTGGTCGAGATCGCCGCCAGCTTTCAGCGTCGCCTGCTTCTTCAGCGCATAGTGGCTGAGCATGATGGAGAAATGCGACTGGGTGATGCGTTGGGCGCGCTCGTCCACGCGCGGCGGAATGCCATCGACGAATTTGCCCAGCACCTTTGGGTGGATGCCGGCGATTACCGCGTCCTTGGCTTCGAAGCGCTCGCCGGTGGTCAATTCGACGCCGGTAATGCGGCCCGATGATGTGAGGATGCGCCGCACTTCGGAATTGCAGCGCACTTCGCCGCCGAAATGCTCGATCGATTTGATCATCGCCTTGGTGAGTTCACCGGAGCCACCGACCGGACGGGCGACGCCGAATTTGTGGATGATGCCGGGCATCAGGAACACGCCCATGCCGGTGCCGAGATCGTCGGGCGCCTGCAGGTTTTCCGTCACCAGCCGCACGAGATGCACTTTCAGGCGTTCGCTCTCGAAGAACTGGTCGGCAAGATCGACGGAAGACCGGCTCATGAAGTCGAGGATTTCGCGGCCCTCATCCGTCTGGTCCATCATCGCCATGAAGGGGCCCATGGGGAAAGGTGGCGAATAGAGCCCTGACATGAACATCGGCAGGAAGGCCATGCTCTTCTGGGCAAAGCGGCGATAGGCCTCGGCGTCGCGCGGCGAGAATTCGGCGATGCCCTCGCAGGTTTTGTCCAGGTCCTTGTAGAGCTTCACCGCGGTGCCGTCGTCGAAGACGGTCGCCGAGGGCAAGGGCGAATAGTGGTATTTCAATCCGAATTTCGAGAACAGGCCAAGCTCGTCGTCGGTGATCATCGGATTGCCCTGCAGCATGATATGCACATTGGAGTGCTCGTCATGCCAGAAGCCTGGCAGGGTCAGTTCGCGGGTAGAGACGCCGCCGCCGGGATGGCCCTTGCGTTCGAGAACCAGCACCTTCTTGCCGGCCTTGGCCATATAGGCGGCAGCCGTCAGGCCGTTGTGCCCGCCGCCGACGGAAATGATGTCATATCGATTGGCCACKCGATCCTCCCCAAAGCGCCGATGCGGTCGTTTCGGGGCACGCTAGTCGAGCTCAATACGGCTGAGAAGAAGGAACATTTTTGTTCCCAGTCCGATCGCATCGTCGTCCACGTGCGGAAATTTGAACGAATTCAAGCAGCAAGCATTGACAATCGTTGTCGAAAATTATTTGGTTGGTCGAACAACTAAATAAGGAGATAGGCCGATGACCAATCCGCTTGTGGGATTTCAGGTGCGGCGTGAGGATATCCGTTTCATCGGTTCAGGCCTGGAGCGGCCGGAATGCATCCTGGCCGAACGCGACGGGACGCTCTGGTCGGCTGACGCGCGCGGCGGCGTGATGCGCATCGATCCGGATGGGAAACAGGAACTCATCCTGCAAAAGGGGCTGGAGAACCACGCGGCAGCCTCGTTCGAGGATCGCTATGTCAACACGATGGGCAGCCTGCCAAATGGCCTGGCCTTTGACGCCAATGGCGATTTCCTGATTGCCAATTTCGGCACCGACCGGCTGGAATTCATGCGGCGCAGCGGCGAGAGCCGGGTGCTGATCGACAACATCGATGGCAAGCCGGTCGGCAAGGCGAATTTCGTCACCCGCGACAGCAAGGGCAGGCTTTGGCTGACGGTCACGACCCAGATGGTGCCGTGGACCGATCACGTGAAGACTATGAGCCGCGACGGCTATATCGCGCTGATCGATGACAAGGGCGTGCGCATCGTCGCCGATAATCTCTGCGGTACCAACGAATTGCGGTTCGACGCCAAGGAAGAATGGCTCTACGTAGCGGAAACCACGTCGCGCAACATCACCCGCTTCCGCGTCCAGGCCGACGGCGCACTGACCAATCGCGAGATCTACGGCCCGTCCAATGTTGGCGGTTTCTGCGACGGTATTGCCTTCGACGCTTACGGCAATCTCTGGACGACGCTGATCATGGCCGACCGGCTGGTGGCAATCACGCCCGAGGGCGATCTGTTGACCATGCTCGACGACGGCAACCCGGAAAAGACCGCCGAACTCGACAAAGCCTGGGAAGAGGGCAGGGTGACGCCGGACCTGATGGCGGCTGCGACCGGAACGCTCTGCCCTTGGATGGCCTCGCTGACCTTCGGCGGCCCGGACCTGAAGACGGTCTATCTTGGTTCGCTCAGAGGCAATCGTATTCCGTATTTTCGGAGCCCGGTTGCAGGCCTGCCGTTGATTTACTGGTGACCTCGCTCAACGCGAAAGGCGGCCTTCGTCATCGATCAGCACGAAACGGGACGGGGCAGCATTGCTCCATGTCCAAAGGACGAGATTGAGATCATCCGGACCTGTGCCGGGGGCGAAACTTCTGACCAGCAGACCGTGAAAGCCCCTAGCGAAGAGGGTCCGGGCAAAGGTCTGCGTCCGCGCTTCGCCGTTCTTCTTCATCTGATCGCGCCATGTCGTGTCCGCGAGGCCAGCGGGGTCCATGCCCTCTGCCTTGAGGGCGGCCATATCCCGGCTGTCGAAAACCTGCTCGATATCCGCTTCATAAGAGACGAGCGTCGTCGGCTGCAGGTTGCCGACCTGGTTGGCCTCCCGAAGGGCGACGAGAACGGAGAGCGAGGTATAGAGCGCCAGCATGCCCTTGGGATTGAACCGGCCGCCATAGAGTTCCGCGCCGCGACCGGAGAGCGGCTCGCGCGCATAGACCGGGTTCAATGCCCGAAAAAGCTTTCCCCGGTGGCGCATTTACGCGTGAATGCCGGCATCGACCGCGTCGATATAGTCGAGCACTTCGGCGGCGCGCCCGCTTTGCACCAGTTGCATCGCCGTCTGGCCGGAAAATCCCGCCAGCGGTTCCGAACGGTACCAGGCATAGGCGATCAGCGCCGAGCCGAAACGCGGCTCGACCTTGTTGACGATCTCGATCATCTCCCGCAATCGCCGCTGCGTCTTGTCCGAAAGGACACGCTCTTTCCGCTGAATGGCGTCCCGGCCAAGACCGGCCGTGCGGGCGACTTCCTCGCTGGTGGTTCGGAATGCATCGGCAATCTTGCGCGGTGCGAAAAATCCATTATCCGCATATTGGGCGAGTGCCATAGGCTTGAACTCCATGCCATGAATTATGACGCAATATAGCGTCACAATTGCCGTTGTTCAAGCCTGATGGTTGCTCAGGCCATTTCGGCAAACGTCTCACCGACCCAGTCGGCGATATAGTCGCGCAGGATCGTGCCATTGTCGGCGCCACAATGCTCGACTTCGAAATCGTCGCCGGTGGTGATGAAGAGCGTGCGCTTGGGACTGTTGACGACCTGATCATAGCTCTGGTGGGCATATTCGACTGGGATCTGCCGGTCGCCGCCGCCATGGGTGATCAGGAAGGGCACTTTGATCTTCTCGACCACGCCATTCAGGTCCATGCTGGGCGCCCAGTCCATGAAGTCTTCGATCGTCTTCTTGCCGAACACCCACATCACATGGTCCCAATAGTGCGGCACGGGCCGGTCGCCCTCGCGCGCCATGCGCCGCTTCTGCATCTCGCCCCAATTATGGTTCGCACCCATGACGGCGCAGAGCGCGAAGCGCGGCTCCATGGCGGCGGCGCGCGGAGCGAAATAACCGCCCAACGACAGGCCGAACATGCCGATGCGGCTGGGATCGACATCATCGCGGGTCAGCAGGTAATCGAGCGCGGCCGAGGCCCAGGCTTCCGAGTCATGGCGCCCGACGAGGCCGAGATTGCGCAAGGCTTCGCCGGTGCCGGGCTGGTCGATGACCAGGGTGGACACGCCGCGCAGCCGAAACGCTTCCGGATTGCCGGCGCCAAAGATCTGCTCCTTCATCGAATCGAGGCCGTTGCAGGAAACGAGGCAAGGCGCCGGCCGGCCATCCGCACTAGGTGCCGCCTTGACGAACAGGCCTGTGAAGTACTTTCCCTCATAGGGGATCTGCACGAATTCGACGCCTTTGCCCTGTAGCTCCACGCCTTTGCGGAAATAGGCGAGACCGTCATTGTAAGCCTGCCAGCGCGGCGCATAGTCCCGGCTTTGCATGCGCTCGGCGGCGAGCAGATAGCCGGCGGCGCGCTGGTATTTGATGCCGGCCGACAGTTCGCGCCCTATGTCGAAATCGCGATCACCCATGGCGATCACCTTGCGGGCGACATTGACCCAGGAATCGAAGAAAAGTGCCGTGCCAGCATCCTCGCCACGCGCCGCCGCCTCGCGGATCGGCCGGCAGGCTTCATCAAGCTCGCCGTGATTGCCGCCGCACATCAGCGCCAGATTGGTGGAGAGGTTCCACACATAATTTCCGGGGAAGGGTTCGAACATCAGAGGTCTCCTCTCCTGCAAAATTGTATCGGATTGGCTCCTCCCTCTCCCCACGAGAAGGAGGGGCCAATCGTTGCCACCTGCACCCTATCGAACGGTCGCCGCTCATGGCACCGTTGCGTGTGGCAAAGCGGGTTGCCCAAGTTCTTCAAACGTCAATCCGCCGTCCAGCCGCCATCGACCACGAGTGACGTGCCAGTCACCAGGGCTGCCGCATCGGAAGCCAGGAAAACGATGGCGCCCATGACATCCTCGACCTGACCGAGCCGGCCGAACTTGATCTGGGCCAACACCGATGTCCGGAAGGCCTCATCCTCCAGAAACGGCCTGGTCATCGGCGTCTCGATGAAAGTTGGCGCGATCGTGTTGGAGCGAATGCCGTATGGGGCGAGATCGAGCGCCATAGCCTTGCTCAGGCCTTCGATGCCCCATTTGGAGGCGCAGTAAAGCGTGCGGTTCTGTCCGCCGACATGGCCCATCTGTGAGCTCATATGCACGATCGAGCCAGGGCGTTTGGAGTGGATCATGCCTTTCGCCACCGCTTGGGCAACAAAGAAGGCAGCCTTGAGATTGAGGTCGAGAACAGCATCGTAATCGGCCTCCGTCACCTCCGCGACCGGCTTGGGCCTGTTGGTTCCGGCATTGTTGAACAGGATGTCGAACGGGCCTTTTGCCGCGATCGTCTGCGCTGCCGATTCCGTGCTGGTCACGTCGAGGCACATGGCTTCCGCCGAGCCGCCGGCAGCCTTTATCGCTCCGGCGGCTTGCGCAATCTCGTCCTCCGAACGCGCGGCAAGCACGACATGCGCGCCGGCTTGAGCCAGTGCCGCTGCCGCTGCCAGTCCCAGTCCTCTGCCCGCCCCGGTGACAAGCGCGCGCTTGCCATCGAGGCGGAAAGAGGGCGTCCTTGGGAGGGCCGTCGTCATCGGGCAAGCTCTTCGGCACGGCCGGCATAGGGCACGTTGTCGCCGCCATAGCGCCGGACACGGATATTGGCCTGCTCGCCATGGCCGGAAAAACCTTCGAGATCGCAGAGGCGCGAGCAATAGCGGCCGACTTTTGCCGAGGCCTCGTCAGTCAAAACCTTCTGATAAGTGCAGGTCTTGAGGAATTTGCCGACCCAGAGCCCGCCGGTATAGCGCGCCGCCTTCTTTGTCGGCAGCGTGTGATTGGTGCCGATGACCTTGTCGCCATAGGCGACATTGGTGCGCGGCCCGAGGAACAGCGCGCCGTAATTGGTCATGTTGTCGAGGAAATAATCGGGATTGCGCGTCATCACCTGCACATGTTCGGAGGCGATGTCATCGGCGATCTCGACCATTTCCTCGTCGGAATCGGCGACGATCACCTGGCCGAACGTTGCCCAGGATCTGCGGGCGATTTCGGCCGTCGGCAGGATTTCCAGAAGCCGCTCGATTTCGGCCAGCGTGTCACGGGCCAGTTTTTCCGATGTGGTCAGCAGGATGGCCGGGCTGTCCGGGCCGTGCTCGGCCTGGCCCAAGAGGTCGGTGGCGCAGAGTTCGGCATCGACGCTGTCGTCGGCGATCACAAGCGTTTCGGTCGGACCGGCGAAAAGGTCGATGCCGACGCGGCCGAACAGCTGCCGCTTGGCCTCCGCGACAAAGGCATTGCCCGGACCGACCAGCATATCGACCGCCGCGATCGATGCTGTGCCGAGCGCCATGGCGCCCACCGCCTGGATGCCGCCGAGCGCATAGATCTCATCGGCGCCGGCGAGATATTGTGCCGCAACGATCGCCGGCGCGAGTTGGCCCTTATAAGGCGGGGCGCAGGTGATCACGCGCGGCACGCCGGCCACCTTGGCGGTGATGACAGACATATGCGCGGAGGCAAGGAGGGGGTATTTGCCGCCCGGCACGTAGCAGCCGGCCGCCTGTATCGGCAGGTTCTTGTGGCCCAGGATCACCCCCGGCAGGGTTTCCACCTCGACATCGCGGATCGCCTCGCGCTGGATCCTGGCGAAGTTGCGGACCTGCGTCTGGGCGAATTCGATATCGGCGATGTCGCGCTTAGAAAGTTTTGCCAGGCAGGCATCGATCTCGGCCTGGCTCAGGCGATAGTCGTCGCGATCCCAGCCATCGAACTTGATCGACAGGTCGCGAATGGCGGTGTCGCCGCGCGCTTCGATGTCGGCAAGCGTCGTTTCGACCACATCCCGCACCTTGCGATCCTGTTCGGCGACGCTTTGTGGTTCGGCACCGCGCTTCAACCAATGCGCCATGTCGGTCTCCTCCTCATGATTATCTCAGCGAGTTATAGAGTTATTTGGTCGTCTGTTCAAATAAGCGGTTTCGATAAGGACTATCGATAAAACGGATAGGTCACTCGATTGCTTTCTGTTTCAAAAAGACTAGTTTGTTGGTTGATCAACCAATTAATTAAACGGGAGGGTTCATGAAGGTCGTCGTCATCGGCGCGGGCGGCTTTGTCGGCCAGCGGCTTGCCAGCTTGTTGTCGGCCGAAGCGGATATTTCCGAACTCGTCCTCATCGATCAGGCGCCCATTGCCGCGCGGCGGACTGATGACCTGCGCCTCAGCATCGTGCGCGGCGATTTTGGCGATTCGTCGCTGCTGCAGAAACACGTTGCCGGGGCCGCGACCGTCTACCTGCTGGCCTCCATTCTCGGCGGCGCTGCGGAGGCCAATTATGCGCTGGCCCGCAAGGTCAATATTGACGCATCGCTCACCCTGATCGAGGCGCTGCGCGACGCCGATCCCAACACGCGGCTGGTCTTCGCCTCGACCATCGCCGTTTACGCCAAGCCGATGCCGGCCCTCGTCACCGATGAGACGCCGACCGGTCCAACCATGGTCTATGGCGCGCAGAAACTGATGATGGAAACGGCGATTTCCAATTTTGCCGCACGCGGCTGGCTGGACGGCGTCTCGCTGCGGCTCTCGGGTGTCATGGCCCGCGATGGCGCCGATGCGCGGCTGAAATCGGCTTTCATGAGCCGCGTCTTCTATGCCGTCATGCGCGGCGAGGATATCGTCTTGCCGGTCCATCCACATTCCACGACCTGGCTGACATCGGTGGAGACTGCAGCGCGTAATTTCCTGCACGCGGGCAGTCTGGAGAGAGCCCGGCTGGGCCGCGATCGTGCCTTCACCCTGCCGACCTTGTCCGTGACATTCGAGGAATTGGTCGAGGCTCTGCATCGCCGCTTTCCGCAAAGCCGCGCACGCGTGACTTACACACCGGACGACGAACTGGTGGCGCTGTTCGGCTCCTATCCGCAGATCGCCACCGACATCGCTGACGGGCTCGGTTTCAGTCGCGACACGAATGCGGATGCACTGGTGCGTGCGTCACTGTGAACAGGTTACGAGGAGGAAGATGATGAAACTTGCAAGCCTCAGAGACGGCACTCCGGACGGACGGCTCCATGTCGTTAGCCGCGATCTGAAACGCGCCGCACCCGCCCTCGGTGTCGAGACGATGCAGCGCCTTCTGGAGGACTGGGAAACACTGGCACCCCGGCTTCAATCCCAATATCAGGAGATGAATGCCGGTTCCGTGGCCGGAGAAATCACCTTCGACGCCGATCAGGCCATGGCGCCGCTGCCGCGCGCCTGGCAATGGCTTGACGGTTCGGCCTTCGAGAGCCATGGCGACTTGATGGATGCCGTCTTCGGCATCAAGAAGGAAAAGACCGGCAGGCCGCTGATGTATCAGGGTGTGTCGGACATGTTCTACGGCCCGCACGACAGGATACCATTTCCATCGGAGACCGACGACATTGATTTCGAGGGCGAGTTCGGCGTTATCACCGACCGGGTGCCCATCGGCACCACGCCTGAGGCGGCAATGGCGCATATCCGCCTTCTGGTGCAGATCAACGACTGGTCGCTCAGGCGGATCGCGCCGATCGAAATGAAGACCGGCTTCGGCTGGATACAGGCCAAGCCACCCTGCTCGATGGCCCCGGTCGCGGTCACGCCGGACGAAGCGGGCGAAGGCTGGCGCGATGGCCGGCTTGACCTGGAACTGCTGGTCGATTGGAACGGCAGGCGTTTTGGTGCCGCGAACGGCTTTGCCATGGGCTTTGGTTTCCACGAACTCGTCGCCCACGCCGCCTATTCGCGCAATCTCGTACCCGGCACGGTGATCGGATCGGGCACGGTTTCCAACCGGAATTTCCGCGAGGTCGGTTCAAGCTGCATCGCCGAGCGGCGCGGCATCGAAATCATCGATCTCGGCGGCGCGAAGACGCCCTTCATGCGCTATGGTGACACCGTGCGGATGGAAGCGCGCCGCAAGGATGGCGGCGTCCTGTTCGGGGCGATCGAGCAATCGGTCAGCGGCATCTGAAATATGTCGTGTCACTTGCGGAGGTCACTGTTAGCCACCGATTGAAAAGCGCATTATTTCATTGCAGCGGCTCGAACGAACCAGATTCCGCGAATCGTGGGGTCGGCTCTTGTTCATCGTCTAAGAGATGCTGTCCAGCCGGTGCGCGATGGTCCCAGCTCCCCATGGCGAACTTTCCTCAATGTAGGAAAAGATTTCGAACAGCCACAAGGCTCGCCGCATTTCACGAAGTCTCACCGCTTGAACTTCGCCTAAAGCGCGGCAACTTCCTCGTCGGTAGCAAACTCACCGCGCTCGGCTTTGGCTGTAGAGGCGTCAAGGCCTGCATTTTCCTCCGGACCAAGTATAAAATAAAGCTCCTGAACATTAAAGGGGCCTCCTTGGCCTGGTCAGTGGTCGCAGTCTTTGGCGGTTACCATTACCTCACCTATCTCACGCCCACTTTTCTCCACATAAACCTCTCGGAGCGATCCCCCTGCTCGAAAAATCGATACGAAAGAGCTAGCGCAAATTTGCTCCCGATGCCTTGAGCGAAGTGTCTCTGGCATTGCCATATTCTCGCCATCCACGGTGTAGGTGCGTTGCAATTGCATTCCTATAGCCTCAATCTTGGAGATTGATGTAATCTCATCAACCTTTATCGGGGTATTCGCCGCCGCAGCCATAGCTCGCAAAGCGCCTTCGAGACCTTTTGACCCGATCAATAAATCCACACCTGCTCTCTCTGCATCTGGATTATTTTGTGCCTGTTGCTGCGACATCGCCTGCGCTTGTTCTTGCAAAAATACAGTCACCCACACCGTCGCCGCAAGAAGGACAAAGCCTGTAACGACGCCTAAGCCCCCGGAAAAAATCGCTATTGTTGGCATTTTATTGGGCGATGCTGGTTGTTGCGACTCCTTAAACAAAAGCCACAAACTAGCGATCGGTATAAATGCAAGAAACGCTCTGCGGCCATGTCCAAAGGCATCTCGCGACCTTGCAATCGCCGCACGACACCCAAAAAAACCCGACACCAAATATGCCAAAAACGAAAGAGCCACAAAGACCCAGAGGTAGCCGCCGATAATTGCCGGTACACTAAAAAGCCAAACCAATTCCACGAAACTTGAGAGGAATAAAATGAGCATCCCATACGCGAAATAATGCGCACGCCCCATCTCCGCATTTGAACGGGTTACAATCCCTGCAATAATCGCCCCAACCACTATGAGAAGGTAAGCAATACCTTTAATGTTATCCTCACCCTGCCCGACATAGGCGATAGCCATATGCTCTAACAATTTCTTGACCTCACCGAAATAACCTCTGTTTCCAATAGATAATCTCAAAGTCTTCCTATTGTACAGCCGCTAAGGTTGTGAGGCCGCCGTGTTGGCGTGTCCGTTTAATGTTTGCACTCCATTTCAGTGTGAGATTGTCAAGCCATCACGCTTAACGCGCAAGAGTTGTCGTCTAAATGCTTCCCAAATGCGCGGAGGTCCGCAGGTTCGACGTCGCCATCCATTCGCCCGGCGAGTTCCAATAGCCCCGCCGAAAACACGGTCGCGCCTCGCCATCATCGGGCGGATGGCTTTGGGCTGAAAGTCATGGGGCGAAGCCTTAATAGAAGTAGCGTGTCTGCGGGAACGGACCTTGTTCTACCCCCATATAGCCGATTGCTTTTGCGAACCGAATTTCCCTCAGCGATAAGGTTCGGCGATCGCCTGCATCGAGGCGCCCATCAGCGCTGCCTGTTCCTGCATCGAGCCGCCATGCATTTCCAGTTCGCCGATCTTCAGTGAATTGTTGACCACGAGCGAAGCGCGCGGAATGCGTTTGCGGTTGAAATTGGCAAGCGCCTCGTCGACGGATTTTGCCTCGCCAAGTTCATCGCCAAGCACGATCGCATCTTCCACAGCAGCACCTGCACCCGAAGCCAGATGTGGTGTCGTCGCATGGGCCGCGTCGCCGAGCAGCACGACCCGGCCGCGGCTCCACGTGTCCGTCAACAAGACGCTTTCGAGCGGCCGGTAGACGATCGGCGTGTCGGCCTTGATCGTTTCCCTCAGCCTTGCAGCCTCGCCGCCGAAATTGGCCATCAAACCCCGCAGCAGTCCAGGCAGCTCGTCCTTCTCCCGCCAGGGATTTTCCGGCACGTGTTCCAGCAGATAGAGATACATCTTGTCCGGCGAGCAGAGCGTGAAGCCGAGCTTGATCTTCTCGCTCAGGAACATGCGGCCGCAGGTCCAGCCCTCGGGGATGTCGAACAGCGCCCTCCAGCAGGCCTGCCCGGTGAAATGCGGCTTCGGAGCGTCCGGCAAGATCGCATTGCGCACTTTGGAGAACAGGCCATCGGCGCCGATAACGAGATCGTAGCGACCGCTCGTACCGTCGGTAAAAGCGGCGTCCACGCCCTCGGCATCCTGCGAAAGGTTCGAGATCGTCACGCCGGTGCGGACATTGGCACCTGCCGCCAGGACCCGGCGTTTCATGATCGCGTGCAGGGCAGGCCGGAGAATGCCGCCTTCCGCCGGCACGTCGGGGGAATAGAGCCGTGGCGACTCAATCTGCCGCAGGATGTCGCCATCCTGGCCGCAGAGCGTGAAGCCGTCATAGCAATTGCCTTCGGCCATCACCTCGGCGGCGAGCCCGAGGTCGCAAAGCGCCCTGAGCGTCAGCACGGATAGGGTGATGCCCGTGCCGTAGACGCCCCAGTTGGGGTCGATATCGACCAGATCGACCTCGGTTCCCGCCTCGCGCAGCCGGATCGCCGCGGCCATGCCGCCGACGCCGCCACCGACGACCAGGACTTTCCGCACCAGTGGCTGATTGTTCATGCGACACACTCCTCCTCGCTGCCCCGGCCGCTCCGCGGCCCGGACCTGTGCGTTCCGATCGTTCGTTGCGCTCTATTCGGACCAGCCGGCGCTGCCCTTGCTGTCGTTCTGCGGCACGAATTCCGGATGCAGCCGGAATTCCCATTTCTGCGCTTCGCCGAGGAAAGCCGGGATTTTGTGCATCCAGGAATAAGTGCCGAACACCCGATTCCACTCTCTCGGAATCCAATTGTCGTCGAGATAGTCGCTGTCGGCGCCATATTCGGCCTCTCCGCCGGCCGGGCATTCCAGGTAGGAGAACAGTGCCGAGGCGATGCGGTGCCGGCCGCTGCCGAGCGGTCCGGTATTCCAACCCCTACGGGTCATATAATTGGTGCCGATCATCAGTTCGTCGATGTCTTCGACACCGAAATTGGTGTGATGATAGATCGGATGTCCTGGCAGTGCCGGGAACTTCATGTCGATCAGGAACAGGTTGTGGTGCTCATTGGCGCCGTCGCAGCGCAGATAGAAACCCATGCCGATCTGTTCCTCCGACATGCGGAAATTCAGGTTGTCGCGATACCACTCATATTCCTCGCGCGGATTGGGCACGGCAAAGACGGTATGGGTGATGGTCTTGGGCCGGGCGCGCGTCTTCCACTTGCGCTGGGTGTTCAGGCGATTGATATGGCCGGGTGCGTTGATCGGGTCCGGCGCATAGGTGACCTTCTTGCGGGTAAAGACCTTCAGCGCCGACGGCAGGCCGGCGCCGGCGATGAAATGCACGGTGCCGTCATTGTCGCGACGGATTTCCTGGTTCTTCGCCAGCTTCTCCGCCAGTTCGTCCAGGCTCTCCTGGCTGTCGACACCCCAGGTCACCTTCTTGACGCCCTTGCCCTGGTAGATCGACGTCGGCACGCTCGGATCGTCGATAGAGCGCAGGATGACGTTGGAGCCTTCGTCGAGCCGGTAATGGGTCTGGTGTTCGTCGGCGCCCTTCTGCACGAGGCCGAAATCGTCGAAGAACCGGGTGCTCTTCTCCAAGTCCTCGACGCCGAAAAGCAGCGTTTCAATGCCCGTGATAGCCATGTGGCCTCCCTGTCTGTGCTGGTGCGCCAGCGAAATCGTCGACATCCGCGAACGCTTTGCCGCCGATTTCCTCCATTTCGTTTACTTATACAGCCGACCAAACAATCTGAAAAATGGATTGCCGAGATAGGATTTATCGATGCCGCCGATGCATCTCACCAGCTTGTGGCGCCGCCATCGATGGAAAGATCGGCGCCAGTGACATAGCGGGATTCATCGGAGGCGAGGTAGACGGCCAGCCAGCCGGTATCCTCGGGCGTGCCGAGCTGAGCCAGCATCATCTTGCTCCAGACCGCCTTCATCATCCCCTCGTTGCCGAGATGGCGCTCCGTTTCCTCCGTCAGAATGAAGCCGGGGGCGATCGAGTTGGCGCGAATATTGAGCTTGCCGCCTTCCATCGCCATCTGCCGAGTCATGGCCAGCACGCCGCCCTTGCCGGCGCAATGGGCAAGCGCAGGCGAGGTGTCGAGCGCCACGTGGGCATTGGCGGAGGAGAAATTGATGATCGAGCCGCCCTTGGCCTTCATCAGCGGCCAGATGGCGCGCGTGACGAGGAAGACGGTGTCGAGTTCGCCCGAAATCGTCTTGCGCCAGTCGGCGAAACTCATGTCCTCGATCCAGGCGAAGGCGACGATGGCCGCCGCATTGACGAGCACCTGCACGTCGCCGAGATGTTGGCTTGCCGCGCTGCTCAGCTGAGCGGCGCCGTCTTCGGAGGTCAGGTCCGAGGCCGTGGTGAAGATCTCCGGCAGGCCAGCCGCTTCTGCTTCCGACTTGAGCTGTTCGAGTGCCGCCGCATTGATGTCGCAGGCGAGCACGCGCGCGCCCTGGGCAGCAAGCATCAGCGCAATGCCCTTGCCGATGCCGCGGCCCGCACCGGTGACGACGGCGTTCTTGCCGGCGACACGCGTTCCCGACCAGGCGGCGATGACATTGGGTGTGTAATCCATATTCGTCTCCTCGATCAGCCTTTGACCGCGTCGCTGGTGCGCATGGCATTGAGTGTCTGCTGGCCAAGTCCGTTCACGGCCGTTTCGACAATATCGCCATCGCCGAGCGCGGGCAGGTCCTTCAGGAGTGGCCCGCTGTCGACGCCGCAGCAGAGGATGTCGCCCGGAAACAGCTGGAAATCCTGGCTCAGCCGGGCGAGGCTCGCTTCGATCGTCTCAGCCCGGTCGCCGAACCGCGCCGGAAAGGACTTTTCGCCGTTGACGGCAATGTTGATGTCGGCCGTGGCGATATCGCCGGCAAAGGCGCGCGGCACGAAATAGGGGCCGGTCGGCAGGAAGGAAGGCTGCGACTTGCCCTCCAGCCAGGCGTCCTGGCGTGCATCGAGCATGGTCACATCGGTGACCGTGACATAGCCGGCGATCGCCGCGGCAGCCTCGTCGGCGTCGCAAAGATAGGCAGGCTGGCCGATGACAGCGCCGATCTTGGCTTCGGCGACCACCTTGCCGGGGCGCTTGGGCAGATGAATCTTGGCCTTGGGCCCGACCGCGGTGGAGGCGAGTTTTGTCGTGAATCTCGGCCCCTTCGATATGCCGATGCCGGTGAGCTGGCAAAGAATCTGGCGTGGCGCCTCGATCGGCGCGCAAGGCGTAAGAAACTCCACCGCCGTCAGTGCGCTACGGAAATATTTGCCGGCTGCGGCATCGTCGAGCGCCATGACGGTTGCCGAGAGGGCGCCGAAATTGTGCTCCCAATTCTGCAGCAGGCCGTAAATCGACTCGCGGTCGGTCAAGGCCATGCCGAGCCGTGCGGCCAGCGGCGCGACCGCCTCGATCGAAATCGCCGCCTCGTCGTCGAGCACCAGCGCCGGAAAGGCCGGGCTGCCGCTGACGGTGAACATTCCCAATATGAACGGGATCTGCGCTCCCTGGCTCATCGGCTTCCTCCCCTGACCGATACCGTCTTAGCCGCAGCCATCCCTTCGGAAAAATGGATTTCCGAGATAGAATCTATCGGTCCCGCGGATGGATGGCTCCGGGCGCCGCCGGCCTGCCCGAATTGGCCGAGAGCAGCTCGATCAACTGGCCGCGCAGCCAGATCAGGCACTCGTCGCTGTCGTTATAGACATGCCATTGCAGCGTCTCATGAATATGCGGGATTTCCACCGGCGGCTTGAGCAGCTTGAGCTGCATCATCCCGGCAAAGGTTTCCGCCAGCCGCCGTTGCATCAGCGCGACACGCTGGGTGCCGACGATCAGGAAGGGCACGGTCGAGAAGGAGGAGGTAGACACTTCCACCAGCCGGTCGGTGCCGAAGCGCTCGATGAACCAATCCTCGAAGGTCGGCATCGCCTGGGTGAAGCTGACGGTGACATGCCTCATCTTGAGGAAATCCGCCAGCGCAATGCTGTCGCCCTGGACCTGCTCGTTGCCCGACCAGACGACGGCACGGTAATCATCCGAGAACAGATGCGCGGTCGGGTGATCCGGCGAGAGATAGATATCCGGCATGGCCAGGAATTCGACTTCACCACGCTCTAGCATGCCGCGCGGGTCTTCGCCCGGCGAGATCAGTACGAAGCTCAGGTCGGGCGCTTTGCGCTCTATGGCGCGGAGCGCTTCCGAAAGTGCGGCGATGATCATGAAATCGGAGGCAATGATGCGGATTTCGCGCTTGGTGGTTCGCGGATCGAAGTCCGGCCGCTGGATGATCGTGCCTTCGACCTGTAGCAAGACGTTGCGCACGGCCGGCAGCAGTTCGGCAGCGCGCGGTGTCATCACCATGCTGCGGCCAAGCTGCACCAGCAGTTCGTCGTTGAAATATTCCCTCAGCCGCGTCAGCGCGCCCGATGTCGCCGATTGGCTTAGACACAATTTATCGGCCGCGCGCGAAACATTGCGCTCGGTGAGCAGGCAATCGAGCGTCACCAGAAGATTGAGATCAAGTCCCTTGAACCGCACGGCATCCTCCTAGAGTGTGCTGTTATGATTTGGAAGCATTCTGTTGGCTCAAACGGAGTCGAATATCAGGCCGGCAGGCGCGCGTCGTAGCCAAAGCATACGGCCAAGCCGGCCGGCCTGATAGGCGGCCCGTTTCAGCCAACCCGAAGGGCCGGGCATATTTTCGTCAGGAAAGGGATGATCGCCTCGAACGTACCTAAGGGTATGCCCATCGGCGATCATCCCTTTCCTGACGAAAACCTGCTCCGGCAGAATGTTTCCAAATCATAACAGCACACTCTAGCGGCTTGACCGATCGCTGGCTCCTCATCCGTCGATCGGCATCAGCACATACCCAGTCTTTAAATCCTTGTTTTCTTTAGCGCTACCGAATGCCGAACAATCGTTCCCGCACCTTGATCAGATGCGTGCGCATCTCCTTCTCCGCCCGGTCCGGATCTCCCGACTTGATGGCCGCAACAATAGCCGAATGCTGCTTGTCGGTCTCGGATGGCGCGCTTTGGCTGGCGAATACTTCGTTCAGCCGGGCATCGAGGCTGGCGCGGCCCTGCGTCCTGAGCGTGTCATAGAGCAGGAGCAGCAGGCTGTTGCGCGTCGCCTCGGCAATCAGCCGGTGGAGGCGTTCATCCAACCGTTTCCATTGCGGATAGGATGATGCCTCGGTCATTTCCGCGAGGCAGCGCTCGAGCGCCTGTATGTCGGCTGGGCGCGCGGCGATTGCCGCCTGTGCGGCAAGCTGGGGTTCGAGCGCCTTGCGCGCATCCATGATGTCGCCGAGGCTGATATCGTCGAGCCATTCCGGCGATGCCACGTCCAGGGCGCGCTGGCCGACGAATGTGCCCTTGCCGACATGCCGCCAGATCGCCCCTTCCTCCTCCAGCCGTTTCAGCAGCGTCCGGACGCGGCCCCGCGTAACCGCCAGTTCCTCGGCGAGCTTCGGCTCCGGCGGCAATTGCAGATCGCCGCTCGAAATCCTCTCGTCGATATAGGCGCGCAAGCGGGAAAGGTCGTCATTCGGCTCGGGCATTGTCCACTCCGGATCATCCAATGCGTTTGTAATGGGCGCTTGGAGAGAATTCAACATCAATCAATATTAGTATTGACATGCATCAATATGAATATTAATTAGACAGTAATCGAGAAATTGATTGATATAAGGAGTGTGCCTTGCCGGCCGTTGCAGACCTCACCAGCCCGACATTGTTCCTGGGCAGCGAAGACGTGGAGCGTGTCTTCTCCTGGAAAGACGCGATCGCGGCATTGAAGGCCGCCTATGGAGAGACGATCGGCGACGCCATGTTTCCGCCGCGAACGATGGCCAGGGGCGACGGCCTCTGGCTTCGCACGCTTTCCGGCGTTGCGCCCGACGGCAGCGTCATGGGCGCGAAACTGATTGCCGCGAACCACCGTCAAGGTCGAGCCAGCTACGTGATTCCGCTGTTCGACCAGTCGACGGTCGAGCTCGTGGCGTTGATCGACGGCAATCTGATCACTGGCTATCGGACGGCCGCGACCACCGCACTCGCCGTCGATGCATTGACCCGACCGGGCAGGATCGATGTCGGCGTGCTCGGCACCGGATTTGAGGCGCGCAACCATCTGCAGGCGCTCGCCGCCACCCGTGACATAGGAACGGTAAAGGTTTTCAGCCCCCGCGCCGAGAGCCGTAGCAGCTTCGTGCGCGACATGTCGGCGTCAGGCTTTGATATTGCCGATTTCGATTCCGCCCAGGCGGTTGTGGAAGCGGCGCCCGATGTCCTGCTCTGTGCCGCGCGTTCGCGTGGTGAAGTACCGCTTTTCCAGGGCGAGTGGCTGTCGCACGGAATGACCATCGCCTCGATCGGCTCGACGCTTCCGGAGCAGAGGGAGGTCGATCCTCTGACGATTTCCCGCGCCAGCCTCATCGTCGCCGACATGCCGGCTGAAGTCGGCGAAGATACCGGCGACATGCGGGCGGCCAAGCAGGCCGGCGTCGAATTTCACGGCAAGCTGATCGCGCTTGCCGATCTGATCGGCGGGCGCAGGGCGGGCCGGCAGGCGGATGACGAGATCCTACTCTATAAATCGGTCGGTGCAGCATTGCAGGATATTTCGGTTGCAGCCATGTGCCTGGCGCGCGCCAAGGCGCTCGGCATCGGAACGCCTCTTTCCCAAACGATCAGGCCGGTGCTGAAATGACGATGTCCGATCTTATTCCTACACCCTCTGTTCTCTCAGATCCCAGCCTGTGGAAGACCGCGGCCTATGTGAACGGGCAATGGCTGAATGCAGGCGACGGCGGAGGCTATGCGCTCTTCAACCCCTCGACCGGTGCCAAGCTGACAGACCTGCCGCGATTGAGCCGGGACCAGGTTTCCGCTGCGATCGACACCGCCCACGTCGCCTATGGCAAATGGCGAAAATTGACAGGCAAACAGCGCGCCATCCTGCTGCGCAAGTGGTACGAGCTGATCACCGCCCATTCCGAGGACCTGGCACGGATCATCGTGCTGGAGGAAGGCAAGCCGCTTCGTGAAGCCATAGGGGAGGTGGCCTATGCGGCCTCCTTCGTCGAATGGTTTTCCGAAGAAGCCAAGCGCGTTCGCGGCGATGTCATGGCGGCACCCGAGCCCGGGCGCCGGATTGTCGTGCTCAAGGAGCCCGTCGGTGTGTGCGCCGCGATCACGCCGTGGAATTTTCCGGCGGCAATGATCACCCGCAAGGCAGCGCCGGCGCTCGCCGCCGGCTGCACCATGGTGGTCAAGCCGGCCGAGCAGACGCCTTTGACGGCTCTGGCACTTGCCGAACTGGCCGAGCGTGCGGGCATTCCGGCCGGCGTCTTCAACGTCGTCCTCGGCAAGGCCCGCGACATCGGCCCGGAACTCACCGGCAATCCGCTCGTGCGCAAGATCACCTTCACCGGCTCGACCGAAGTCGGCCGCTTGCTGCTCGAACAATCGGCCGCGACGATCAAGAAGGCATCGATGGAGCTGGGCGGCAATGCGCCGCTATTGGTCTTCGACGATGCCGACCTGGACCAGGCCGTCGATGGCATGATCGCCACCAAATACCGCAATACCGGCCAGGCCTGCATCAGCGCCAACCGCGCCTATGTCCAGGCCGGCGTTTACGACCGTTTCGTCGAGATGCTGGCCGAGCGCGTAGCGAAGCTGAAAGTCGGTGATGGTTTCGAGCCAGATGTGCAGCAGGGGCCGCTGATCGACGAAAATGCCTTGACCAAGGTCGAGGCGCATATCGCGGATGCCGTGGCCAAGGGTGCGCGTGTCGTGGGCGGCGGCAGGCGGCATGCCCGCGGCGGACTGTTCTTCGAGCCGACCGTGCTTGCCGACGTGACCTCCGGCATGCTGGTCACGATTGAGGAAACCTTCGGGCCGGTGGCGCCGATCGTCCGCTTCGAGACGGAGGAAGAGGCCATAGCCCTTGCCAACGACACCGAGTTCGGTCTCGCCGCCTATCTCTTCTCCCGGGATGCAGCGCGGATCTGGCGCGTTGCTGCGGCGATCGAAGCGGGCATGGTCGGCATCAATACCGGCCTGATCTCCAATGAAGTGGCGCCCTTCGGCGGCGTGAAACAGTCCGGTATCGGCCGCGAAGGCTCGATCTACGGCATCGAGGAATTTCTGGAACTCAAATACCTCGCCTGGGAAGGCGCAGGTGAAGCGGCTTGAAGGGGAAACGATATGGCTGGTTATAAGCGGCATGAGGCGCGCCAATGGGCGCGCGAAAAGCTGGTCGGTGTCATCAACTGCACGATCCCGTCCTTTTCCAACGATCTCACCCGCCTGAACGAAAAGGCGATCCGGCACGACACCCGTCTGGCCATTGAACACGGCTTCATGGGGTCGTTGGGGGTTTCCGAGGTCGCAATCACCTTGCCGGAATATCTCGAATTCCTGCGCATCATGAAGGACGAAGCCGGCGACAGGCTGGTTATCGTGCATCACGCCAGCTGGAACACGCTGGAGCAGAATATCGAGGCGCTCAAGGGCGCGGAGGCCGCCGGCGCCGAATTCGTGCTTCTTTCCTATCCTCCGGCCTTCTATCCCGAGAGTGAAGACGATATCTATCATTATACCAAGGCTCTGTGTGACGCGACCAATCTCGCGGTCATGCTTTTCCCGATGTTCCTCTGGGGATTTGCGACCCGCATCCACCCCTCCGACATCCCCGTATCGGTGATCCGCCGGCTGATCGATGATTGCCCCAATATTGCGGCGATCAAGGCCGAAGGCGGTTTTCCTGGCATCCAGAGCGTGATCGAATGCGACCGCCTGTTCGGCAAGGAAGTGGTGATCTCGATGCCGATCGAGGGCGAGCTCATCCCGCTCGCACAGCTCATGCCGATCCAGCTTTCCGCGACCAGCGACCACGAATATTACGGTCCGATGATCCCCAGGGTCTTCAATCACCTGCGGGCCGGCGAATTCGATGAGGCGACCCGCATCTATTGGCAGCTTCACCCGGCGCGCAAGGTCAAGACGCAAGTGGCGCAGCAGATGCACGGCGGCCACTTCATCAACCGTTATGTCTGGAAATTCCAGGGATGGCTGCAGGGCTATAACGGCGGACCACTCAGGATGCCGACGCAGCGCATTCATGACCAGCAAATGCTGGCCCTGCGCAAGGGGCTGATCGATGCGCAGCTGCAGCCGAGCATGGAGCCGTTCCGGGAGTTCTTTGTCGGGCGCAATCCGATGTAACCCGCCGCGAAACTATCGGTCCTGCGGATCGGTTGCCGCAGTGCCGATCGGGCTGCCGAGATGGGCCGCGATCAGTTCGATGAACTGGCCGCGCAGCCAGATCAGGCACTCGTCGCTGTCGTTATAGACATGCCATTGCAATGTCTCATGGATTTGCGGGATTTCGACCGGCGGCTTGAGCAGCTTGAGCGGCATCATCTGCGAAAACACTTCTGCGAGCCGCCGGTGCATGAGCGCGATGCGCTCGGTGCCGACGATCAGGAAGGGCACGGTTGAATAGGATGAGGTGGAAACCTCCACCAGCCGGTCGTTGCCGAAGCGCTCGATGAACCAGCCTTCGAAGCTCGGCCCGGTCAGCGTGTAGCTCACCGTCACATGCCGCATTCTGAGGAAGTCCGCGAGCGAGATGCCGTCGCCCTGGATATGCGCATTGCTTGACCAGACGACTGCCCGATAGTCATCGGAAAACAGATGCGCGCTCGGATGATCCGGCGAGAGGTAGACATCCGGCATGGCCAGGAATTCGACTTCGCCGCGCTCCAGCATGCCGCGTGGGTCTTCGCCCGGCGAGATCAGCACAAAGCTCAGGTCGGGCGCCCTCTGCTTGATCGTCCGCAGGATATCGGCGAGCGCGGCGATCACCATGTAATCGGAAGCGACGATACGGATCTCGCGCTTGGCGGTCAGCGGATCGAATTCCGGGCGCTTGATGATCGTGCCTTCGACCTGCAGCAGCACATTGCGTACGGCCGGCAGCAGTTCGGCTGCGCGCGGCGTCATCACCATGCTGCGGCCGAGCTGCACGAGGAGCTCATCGTTGAAATATTCTCTCAGCCGCGTCAGCGCGCCCGACGTCGCCGATTGGCTCAGACACAATTTATCGGCCGCGCGCGAAACATTGCGCTCGGTGAGCAGGCAATCGAGCGTCACCAGCAGATTGAGATCGAGTCCCTTGAACCGCATCGCGTCCTCCCAGCGCTTCGCGGATCGATGGCCCCTCGTTCATCGATCCCTTCGATAGGCATATGGCGTACCGAGATGAGGATCGACATTGACCGGCGCGATTTCCGCAATTATTTAATTGGTCAACCAACTAATTTATGTCAAGAGGATCATCATGCAAGCGCCACTTCTGGACACTATCGTTCCGCATCACTTCTGCATCAGCGTCGGCGACCGCGATGCGGCGATCGAATGGTGGCGCGCGATGTTTGGTTTCGAACCGGAATTCAGCTTCGAGATCGCCCATATCAAGGCGCGCGGCGCGTTCGTCCGCAAAGGCGCGATGCGGATCGAGATTTTCGAGATTGCCGGTTCCGAGCCGACACCTGCCGGCCGCCTACGGCCCAATACCGACCTGCAGGTCCAGGGCATGAAGCATTTCTGCTTTGCCGTCGATGACGTGCAGGCGGCGCTGGAAAAGCTCCATGGGGCAGGCGCACGGATCGCCGGCGTGGCGCGCGGTGTGGGCACGCCCATGCGCGAGGAAGCCGACCCGAACTTGCGTGACGGCATGACGCCGGCCACTGCCTTCTTCATCACCGATCCCTGGGGAAGCCTGATAGAGATCCTCGGCCGGCGGGATTTCCCCGAATAGGGCTTTTCGTTACGGATGCGGGTGAACGCGGGCACGCTTTTCTTTCCCGCGGCATGGCTTATTGTTGGCGCGGATCGACCGTCAATCCGGCATCGATCCGCCGCACCGATTGCCAGCCTCGCCCGGAGCCCCATGTCGGCAGACCCGCTGAAAGACCTTGTCGCGCATTTGAAGAAGACGGATCCCGCCTTCGATGCCGCCGCACTCACTGCACTTGCTGATGATATCGCCGCGGCCGCGCATGAGCGCAACGATCCGGTGCGCGAAATCATGGCCCGGCTCGGCGACCGCTGGAGTGCACTGCTCTTGGCCGTGCTCGCCACCGGCAGCTACCGGCACGCAGCTTTGCGCCGGATCATCGCGGTGGTTTCGGCCGAGAAGGCGATATCGCAGCGCATGCTGACGCTCAGGCTCAGGGCGCTGGAAAGAGATGGACTGGTGGGACGCTCGGTCTTCCCCAGCGTGCCGCCAGCGGTCACCTATTCCCTGACGCCGTTGGGCCGGCAGTTGGCCGACAGGCTGGAGGACATGATCCGCTGGATCAAGGAAAACGAGCCGGTGATTGCCAAAGCAAGGGCCGAGTTCGTCGCCTGATGCTTGTCAATCCCGCAACGCATTCAGCCCCGCCAGACAGAATTTCAGCAGCAGCCGATAGGATGTGTCGAGATCGGAACTCGAATACCGTCCGTCTGACAGCGCATCGACGCGGCGGTTCTTGGAAACGGTCTGCAACATCAGCACCAGGATGAAGGAAAAGCCGCGCATCAATTCCTCTTCGCCCATGTCCGGAAGGAGCGCGCGCATGCGGGTGACGAAGAGATTGGCGGTCTCGTCGAAATTCTCCCTGATATGGCCCAGCCAGCGTTCATGGGCGCCGAGCTTGGCGAGCAGCAGCAGATAGGCCTGCCAGCCTTCGTCGTCGCTCTGCATCTGCTCGAAAAGGGGATGCATGAAGGCGTCGAGCAGGCTTTCGAGCGACACATTGCCGCTCGTATCGAGCGCGGTAAGCCGGTCGCGGCGCGTCTGGTTGAGAAAACAGGATTTCGGCGGCATTGATGATCTTTTCGCGGGTCTGGTCCCCGTTGGCGCGTGTGTTCGGGCTTGGGCCGCTCCGTTTCCCGGCGCTTCTCCTCATGTCCTTCATCGGCAGGTCTCCGCTTCGTTCGGCGGCATATCCGGACATGGAGCGCTTCGGCGATCGATCTCCTCGATGTATCGATGAAACCGATAGAGCGATCCGGATTTACCGTCTTTACCGTAATTGGTTGAGTGTATAAACAAGTACCGATCGAACGCAAGACCGAATGCTTAAGGGGGAGGGCCTGAAGCGTTCCGTGAGATCTTGCGGCAGCGGACATCGTCACGATTACCTTGGGAGGTTCTTATGAACGACGATCTTCTTACATCCATGGTGGGCGCCAAACTCAAGCGGCGCGACGTGCTGCGCGGCGCCGGCAAGCTCGCAGCGGCCACGACCGCGCTTTCCATGCCGGCTTTGCGCCCGGCGCTCGCTGCCGATGATACGCTGCGCATCGGCTTTGTCGTGCCGCTTTCCGGTATTCGTGCTTCTTTCGGCGCTTCGACCACTCACACGATCGAGGCGGTGAAAACGGCGCTCAAGGATGGGGTGAAAATCAACGGCAAGACCTATGCCGTCGAGATCATCGTCAAGGACAACCAGTCCAGTCCGACGCGCTCGCTGCAGGTGGGCAATGAGCTGATCCTCAACGATCAGCCCGATATCATCCTGGTTTCCGATGCCGAGGGCGGCACGGCGATCGCCAATCTGGCCGATGCGCGCGGCGTGCCGCAGATATCCTCCCAGGGTCCCTGGCAGGGCTGGGCCTTCCAGCGCAAATACAATGCGGAAAAGGGTTTTCCGTTCACCTTCCACTTCTTCTGGGGCGCTGACGAGCTTGGCGTCGCCTATGCCAAGATGTGGGATACGCTGCCGACCAACAAGAAGGTCGGCACGCTCTATGCCGACAATGACGGCGGCCGGGCAATGCATGATCCCACGCACGGCTTCCCGCCCGCTTTCAAGGCGGCTGGCTATGACGTGATCGACAGCGGCCTGTTCCGCATGGATACGGACGATTTCTCCACCCAGATCGCCGCCTTCAAAGAGGCCGGGGTCGAGATTGTCGCCGGTCATGCTTTCGAAAACCATCTTGCCACCTTCTGGAACCAGGCAATCCAGGTCGGCTTCAAGCCGAAGATCTGCACGATTGCCGCCGGTCTGCTCTTCCCGTCTTCGGTCGGCAATCTCGGCGACCGCGGCAATGGCATGTCGACGGAAGTCTGGTGGACGCCATCCTTCCCCTACAAGTCGTCGCTGACCGGTCAGAGTGCCCGTGAAATCGGCGATGCCTATACGGCTGCGACCGGTAACCAGTGGACCCAGCCGCTCGGCTACGACCACGCGCTGCTGGAAGTGGGACTGGCCGCGCTCAAGTCTGCGTCCGACCCGAAGGACAAGAAGGCGGTTCGCGATGCGATTGCGGCGCTGACCGTCGACACCGTCGTCGGCAAGGTGGACTTCAAAGGCTCGCCGCTCAAGAATATCGGCCTGACGCATATTGCCGCCGGTCAGTGGCAGAAGACGAATGGCGGCAAGTTCCCGTTCGATCTCAAAGTGGTCGATAATTCCACCAATCCGGCGCTTGCCGTCGAAAGCAAGCTGCAGCCGCTGGCGTTCTGATCCATGATAGATGGCCGGGCGCGAAAATTCGCCCGGCTTTCCCGGCTGAACCGATGCGTGTCGACATTTGTCGATGCGGCGGGGTCCGATGAAAACGATAAGGTGCGGTTTTGGCCCTTCTGGAAGTCAGGGATCTCAACAAGAGTTTTGGCGCGATCGTGGTTGCCGATCACGTCGATCTCAAGATCGATGTCGGCGAATGCACCGGCGTGATCGGCCCCAATGGTGCCGGCAAGAGTTCGCTGTTTTCGCTGATTTCGGGAAGCCTTGAGCCGGACAGCGGCTCGGTTTTCCTCGATGGGCAGGATATTACCCGCCTCCCGGCGCATAAGCGGGTGCATCGGGGTATCGGCCGCGCCTTCCAGATCCCGCAGCCGTTCAACGGGCTCTCGGTTTATGAGAATGTCTATTCGGCCGCCAGTTTCGGCGCGCGGCTTTCGGCCAAACGGGCGCGCGACGTGGCACGCGATGTGCTCGACCGGACCGGCCTCGCCGAGATGGGCAACAAGCAGGCGGGTTCACTGACATTGCTCAACCGCAAGCGCCTGGAACTCGCCAAGGCGCTCGCCGTCGGTGCCAAATTGCTGATGCTGGATGAAATCGGCGCCGGGCTGACCGAGCGCGAAGTCGACAGGCTGGTGCAGACCATAGCCGAACTCAAGAAGGACCACGCGATCATCTGGATCGAGCACATTGCCCATGCGCTCAAATCCGTGGCGGACCGGATCGCGGTCCTTCATTTCGGCCGCAAGCTGCTCGAGGGCGAGCCTGAGGACGTGATGTCGAGCGCAATCGTCAAGGAAATCTATATGGGGCTCGCCGTCGATGGCTCTCATTGAAGTGGAAGACCTCGAAGCGTTCTACGGCGACATGCAGGCCTTGTTCGGCGTGTCGCTGGCTTTGGCCGAAAAGGAATGCCTGGCTTTGGTCGGCGCCAATGGCGCGGGAAAATCGACCATCCTGCGCTGCCTGACGGGGCTCAACCGCAATATCAGCGGCCGGATTCGCTATGAGGGGACCGATATTGCCGGCAATCCCGCCGAGCGCATTGCCCGGGCCGGCATCGCCATGGTGCCGGAAGGGCGCATGCTGTTCGCCTCGCTGACCGTCGAGGAAAACCTGACCATGGGTGCGCTCACCAGGCGTTCCGGCGCCTGGACGCTTGCCCGCGTCTATGAACTCTTTCCGATCCTCGCGGAGCGGCGCGCGCAGATGGCGGTGACGCTGTCGGGCGGCCAGCAGCAGATGGTCGCCATCGGCCGGGCGCTGTTGTCCAATCCGCGCGTGATGCTGTGCGACGAGATTTCGCTCGGCCTGGCGCCGGTCGTGGTCGGGCAGATCTACGAATCCTTCAAGACCATCCGCGCCGAAGGCATGTCGCTGATCGTGGTGGAACAGGACATCAACCGCGCCCTTGCCGTCAGCGATCGGCTTCTGTGCCTGCTCAAAGGCCAGGTCACGCTCCAGCAACAGTCGGGCTCGGTGGATATCGAGCGGCTGACCTCCGCCTATTTCGGGGACTGACGGCATGATCTATCTCGAAACGCTCATCAACGGCATCCTGCTTGGCGGCCTCTACGGTATCCTCGGCCTCGGCCTGGCGCTCGTCTTCGGCGTGATGCGGGTGATCAATGTCGCTCATGGCGAATTCATCGTCGGCGCAGCCCTGCTCGCTTCTTCGATTCTCTCCGCCTTTCCCGGCCTCAATGCGCTTTTGGCGATCATTCCGGTGGCGATCATCGCCTTCGTCGTCGGCTATCTGTTCCAGCTTCTGTTGCTCAACAAGGTGGTCAAGAGCGGCGACATGCTGGCGCCGATGCTGGTGACGTTCGGCGTATCGATCATCATCCGCAACCTGATGCTGGCGGAGTTTGGCTCAAATCCGATGGCGATCAATGCCGGTCCGATCGCCCAGGCTTCCTTCGCCATCGGCAGCGTGCATATCGGTCTCCTGCCGCTGATCACGCTTGCCATCTCGGTCGCCCTGTTTGGCCTCCTGCAATACCTGATCAAACACACGACTTTCGGCAAGACCATCCGGGCGACGGCGGATAATCCCGATATCGTGCGGCTGATGGGGGTCAACCCGACCCGTGTCTATGCACTCGTTATGGGCATCGCCTTCGTGATGGCTGCCGTAGCCGGTGTGCTGCTTGCCCTGCGCACCTCGTTTTCCGCGACGTCGGGCGTCGACCGCATCCTGATCGCCTTCGAAGTCGTGGTGCTCGGCGGGCTCGGCTCGTTCTGGGGCGCGCTGATTGCCGGCGTGCTTCTGGGTGTCGTGCAATTGATGAGCTTCCAGTTCGATGCGAATTCGGGTCTGCTCTATGCCCATCTGCTGTTCTTCTTCTTCCTCATTCTGCGCCCGAACGGGCTTTTCGGAGCTAAAGCATGAATGCGCTGACCTTGCGCGCCATTCCGTTCGCGCTCTTCCTCGTCTTCATGGCTCTCGGTCCGATGCTGATGAGCGATGGTAATCTGCATCTCATGACCGAGATGTTCGTGGTCATCATCATTGCCTCGATGTGGAACCTGCTGGCCGGCTATGCCGGGCTGATGTCGCTGGGCCACCAGATGTATTTCGGCGCCGGCGGTTATGTGCTCTACCTCTTCGCCAATGCCACCGGCCTGCATCCCTATCTGGGGCTGATTGCCGCCTTCCTGTTCGGCGGTGCGGCGGCGGCCTTGATTGCACCGATGTTGTTCCGGCTGCGTGACGCTTATTTCGCCATTGCCAGCTGGGTGCTGGCGGAAATGGTGTCGATCGCCGTGCAGAAGACGGACGCGCTCGGCGGCATCACCGGTGTTTCGCTCACCGATATGTCGGTGATCGATTTTGCTCTGTTCGAGTCGCAGATGTTCGTGATCGGAGCGATCATGGTGCTGGCGGCGGTGCTGGGCAGCCTGTGGCTGCTGCGCTCCAAACCGGGTCTCGCCTTCATGTGCCTGCGCGACAATGAGCGCGCTGCCGCTGCGATCGGCATCGACGTCTGGCCCAACCGGCTGCTTGCCTATGTGCTGTCCGCCGCCGGCTGTGCGGCGGCAGGGGGGCTCAGCCTGCTCAGCGGCCTCGTCGTCCAGCCCGGCAATGCGCTGTCGCCGGAATGGACCGTGATCATGACCTTTGTCGTGGTTGTCGGCGGGATCGGTACATTGGAAGGCCCGATTCTCGGGACATTCATCTATTTCGGCCTGCGGCAATTGCTGACCGTCGTCCTGCCGCTCAGCGGCACCTGGTATCTGGTGGCGATGGGCGTGGTGGCGGTGGCGACCATGCTTTATGCGCCGCGCGGGCTCTGGCCGATCCTGCGTGACCGGCTCGGCATGGACTGGCTGTCGGTGCGGCGTGTCATGTGATTTGCAGGGGGCCTTGGGCACACCGCGAGGAAGAAACAAATGACGAAGTCTCTTGAAGGGCGCGTCGCGATCGTGACCGGTGGTGCGGGCGGCATCGGCTCGGCGACCTGCCGGGTCATGGCCGAGCGTGGCGCGCGCGTGGTCGTCGCCGACATCGACCGGCAACGGGCAGAAGCCGTGGCGGCGGCGCTGCCGGATGCGTTGGCGGTCAAAGTCGATTTGGCCAGCGAGGATGAAATCGCAGCGCTCTTCACCGCGACCGTGGAACGCTATGGCCGGCTTGACATACTCGACAACAATGCCGCGCTGCTTGGCCCCGACATTATCCGGCAGGACCATGACATCGCCTCGATGTCCACCAAGCTCTGGGATCGCACGTTTGCGGTCAATGTGCGCGGTACCATGCTCTGCTGCCGGCATGCTCTCAAGATCATGGAAGGCCAGCGGTCGGGGTCGATCATCAACACTGCTTCCAACTTGGCGCTGCAGGGCAATGTCATCCAGGCGGCCTACAGCGCCTCGAAGGCGGCGATCCTGCAGATGACGCGCTCGATCGCGACCTCGCATGGCAAGCGCGGCATCCGCTGCAACTCGGTCCTGCCCGGCTTGACCGGCTCCAGGGCGGCGCTCGAAGACCTGCCGCCGCGGCTCAGGCAAATCGTCGAGGAAGAGACGCTGACGCCCTATCTCGGCGATCCCATGGACATCGCCCATGCAGTCGCCTTCCTCGCTTCCGACGAGGCGCGTTACATTACCGGGCAGATGATCGTCGTCGACGGCGGCACGTCGATCCACATACCGGGCTTCGCGCGGCTTGGCGAAATGATCGCCGGCAATTGACCCGGCCGATGGGAAACGGCAAATGCAGAGAGCACGCTTCGACGACTATATCCGCCGCTTCAATGCGGAAGATCCGACCGCGTTTGAAGAATATCTCGCAGCCGATATGAAAATGCTGAACGGCGCGCTGGAATGCAGCGGCATCAAGGGCATGCGGCATCACTACGAAAAGCTGATCTGGCCGCATTTCTCCGAAAGGCTGAGTGTGCAGGGTTTCGTCAGCGACGAGAGCTCACTGGCAGTGAAGATGTGGACGCGGTTCACCGCGCGGGCGGATGCCGATACCCTGTTCGGGCCGGTAAAGCAGGGCGAGCTCTTCGATTATCGCGGCGTGATTTTCTATGAGATCCGGGAGGGTCGGTTCTTGAGCATTACCGTGGCCTATAACAGCTTCACCAACACGAAAGTGGACGGTGCCGTGATCGACATGGGCATGCCGCATTAGGTCTTGTCCGGAACGGACTTCAAGGAACAGCACGGGCATCGATCTTACCCAGAAGACGATATCACTTTTCGACCGCGCTTCCTCAGAGAGGGCGGTCATGCCGCCTTGCTGAACGTCCGTCCCGTCTCTCCGATATAGGCGTCGAAGGTGGAGGCGACGGCGCGGACGAGGAACCGTTGTTTGGCGTCAAGCCTGACCACGCCATTCTCGATCTCCACGATCCCGTCAGCGACCATGGCGCTGAGGCGTGCATTGCTTTCCAGAAGGAATTCGGGCGGAAAACCATGCACCAGGGAGATCGTGGAGACGTCGGCCGCGAAGTCGCACATCAGGCGCTCGATGACATCGGCGCGCAATCTGTCTTCCGCCGTCAGCCGATAGCCTTTGGCTGTCGCCAACGAGCCCGATGAAATCTGGCTTGAATAGAGGCCAGGCGGCACCTGGTTCTGGACATAACCGCCATTGATGCGGCCGATGGCCGACGCGCCGAACCCCAGGAGATTGTCGCATTGATCCGTGGTGTAGCCCTGGAAATTCCGGCGCAGTTTGCCGCTATCGGCGGCCAGCGTCAGGTCATCGCCGGGAAGCGCGAAATGGTCCAGGCCAATTTGACGATAACCGGCTGAAACCAGCGCTTCGGCGATGGCTTCGGCCTGTTCGTTCCGGGCCGCAGCACCCGGCAGTGCCTCCTCGTCGATCAGCCGCTGATGTTTCTTGAACGATGGGATATGGGCATATCCGAAGACGGAAAAGCGGTCGGGCCGCATCGCCAGCGATGCAAGCACGGTTTCGATGCAGCTCTCGACCGTCTGGTGCGGCAGACCGTAGATGAGATCGAAGTTGATGCGATCGATGCCATTGTGCCGGAGGCGATCGACAGCCCGCTCCGTCGTCTCCTCCGGCTGAATCCGGTTGATCGCCTTCTGAACGACCGGGTCGAAGCTTTGAACGCCCAGACTGGCACGCGTCACCCCGGACATTCCCAAAGCGTCGGCCATGTCGCCCGCGAGCGTCCTTGGGTCGATTTCCACCGACACATTCGCGCTCTGCTTGACGTTGAACGGAGCCCGAAGCCGCTGCATGAGCGAGATAAATTCCTCCGGCTTGATGATGGTCGGCGTCCCGCCGCCGAAATGCACTTCATGGACATCGAGCGGCGAAGTTGTTGCGCGCGCGACGAGCTCGATCTCGCTGTTGAGGACATTCAGATAGTCAAGGATGGGCCGGTCGCGTTCGGTGATGATCGTATGGCATCCGCAATACCAGCACATCGACCGACAGAAGGGGATGTGCAGGTAGAGCGACGTGGTTTGCCGGCCGATCGAACCGATCCATTCGCGGTAGTCCGACGCGCCCACATCCGCGGAGAATTTCGGGGCGGTGGGATAGCTCGTATAGCGCGGCAGGCGCGCGTCGCCATAGGTGGCGACCAGTCTCTCGGACATCATGATCTCCTTTGCTTCCAGCGTGGAAAATAGTGGGCTTTCGAATGCACACTTTGCTCTGGGACAATCCGGCGGCGAAAATTCCGGACTATCTTTGTCCCCCGACAAAGTAGGGGCGGGGGATCGCAGCTAGATTCGGGAGGCTAGGCGAACCCGCCGCACAAATTGAACGCTTAGGAGCCAACATGCTGAATTCCCGAGACATCCCTGAGATTGACGTCCGACAGATTCCGCCGAGCCAGCGTCATCCGACCATTTTCGGTGCATTGGCGGCGCTCGCGCCCGGCGGTGCGATGCATGTGACGAGCGATCACGATCCGTGGCCGCTTCGTCAACAAATCGAGGCGAGGTACGCCGGCGAATTCGGCTGGCGCGAACTCGAGCGGGGACCGGACATCTGGCGGGTGCAGATCAGCCGTGCCGAGAGCACCGGCTGCGACTGCTGCTGCGGGCACTGACGGAGGCGGCGATGCCGGGAGCGTCGATCTCGCGCTGGACGATGGCCTATTTCGCAGCGTCTCTCGTCTGCCTTGCGACCGCGCTCCTGCTGCTGGGCTCTGGCTTCGGCACTCCGTTGGCCGCGCCTGACGCACCGGACACGCTTGTCGTCGTTCATCTGGTGACGGTGGGATGGCTCGGCCTTCTGTTCAGCGGGGCGCTGCTTCAATTCGTTCCGGTTCTGGCCGCTACCTGGTTGCGGATGGCGGGCCTGGCACTGCCGGCGCTGCTCGCCATCTCCTGTGGGCTCATTTTGCTCGAGATCGGCTTTCTCAGCCTCGGAGGGCATCTCGACATCGGTGTCTTGGTCATGCCAGTCGGTGCACTGTTGCTTATGCTCGGCTTCGGCTGCGTGATCCTGATGGCGGCGGCAACGATCGTCTCGGAGGAGGCGTTCGATGTTTCAGGCATTCTCGTCCTCTTTGGGCTGGTCGCCCTGGCTGTGACGATCATCTTGGGCATAGTCTTCTCGGGCCTGATTTCGGGCATAATGGACATGCCGTCGTGGGCCGAACGGCTGTCCATCATGGTGCCCTACCACGCGGCTTCCGGGCTGCTCGGCTGGATGACGCTCACCGCCATCGGCGTGAGCTACCGCCTGTTTGCGATGTTCATGCTCTCCCCGGAGGGCAAAGGGTCCGGAAAGGTCCTTGTGCGGCTGGCAGTCTGTGCCTTGATCGCGCTCTATTCAGCGCTGGCACTGGCAATCGTCGACCTGAATGTGTTGAACGCTGCCTCAGTATCGGCACTCGGTCTGAGCATCGTCGTGGCGATGCTCTATTGCCGCGATGCCTGGCAGATGATCAAGGCGCGGCGGCGCAAGGTGCTCGAGCTCAATTCCATCGCCGGCCTCGTGTCTCTGGTCTTCCTGCCATCGGGCCTGCTTCTGCTCTCCTCTCGCTTGATCTTCGGTGGAAACCCGCGACTGGCCTTGGCCGCTTTCTATGTCCTCGGCCTCGGATGGCTTTCGGGCCTCGGACTGGCGCAGCTCTACAAGATCATTCCTTTCCTGACCTGGCTCGAAACGTATGGGGCGATCATGGGAAAGCACCGGGTTCCCAGGGTACAGGATCTTGTCGATGAGCGCACAGCGAAGGTCTGGTTCGTGGTCTTCTATTCTGCCGTCGGCATCGGCGCCGGCGCAATTCTCCTGAGCGCGGAGGCGACCTTCCGGGTGGCGAGTTGGGCGCAATGCGCGGCCGTCGTGGCCCTTGCGCTCGAATATATCCGCGCCCGGCGTCTCGCCTATGCGCCTGATCCATTGAGGCTGCCACCTGGCGCGGTGCGGCCGCATCTCATCCACGCGCCATCCAATTCCAGGGAGTGAATCATGCAGCCCAAATTCAGGGAACTCGACGTACGAACGATCCTCGCCAATGGCGGCGAACCTTTCCAGGCGATCATGGCGGCGGTCGAAAGCCTTTCGCCCGGCCAGGGCCTGACGCTGCTCGCGCCGTTCCGGCCGCAGCCCTTGTTTTCGGTCATGGAGCGCAAGGGTTTTGTCCACGAAGTATCGGCACTGGACGGCGGCGACTTCGAGGTGAAGTTCAGCCCGCGGGCGAGCGCAGTGCTGGCCTCGGAAAATGTCGAGGACGATGACAATTGGCCGGAGCCTGCGCGCTCGTTCGATTTCTCCGATCTCGATCCGCCGCAGCCCATGGTCCGCATCCTTTCCGAACTGGAGTCAATGGCTCCCGGCGAGGTGTTGTTTGCGGTTTTGGGCAGGGAGCCGCTCTTTCTGTTCGCCGAACTGACGAAGCGCGGCCACAAATGGGCCGGAAACTACGACCAGACGCGAACCCTGTTCCGGATCATGATCCGGCGGGGCGCGTCCGAGTGATGGGCGCCGCTCTGGACTTATCGAGCAAGGAGGCGGAAATCCGCTTCGCACTCCGTGGCGTTATCGATCCCGAGATCGGATTGAGCGTCGTCGATGTGGGCTTGATCTACGACATCCGCATCGAGGACGGGACGGCCGTCATCACCATGACGACCACCACCCGCGGCTGTCCCGCCACGCAGTTTCTGGTCGACGCGGTTCGCGAACGGGCGATGGACACTGCGGTGGCAGGCCAAGTCGCGGTAAGACTGACCTACGATCCGCCGTGGTCGCCGGATATGATGCAAGCGTGAATTGGGTAGAGGCCGGCATCAAGAAATGTTCGATGCCGGTCATCGGATGTCTGTAGGCGAAAGGCAGTTGCCAACTGCTATCGGGCAATTGGCGCGCGGCTCCGTGCAGCGAGCATGGGACCGTATTCGGCCAGGAAGATCGCGAATGCTCCGATCCACAGAGTTCCCGCCACGGCATAGATCATGCCGAGACGGTCCGGCAGTATCGAACTCATCGGGCGGACAAGCGCGCAGGCGAAAAGCGCCCCATAGGCGACTGAGGTCCATCCGGACGCCGTCAGCTCCCGTCCGGTATGGCCGCGCGTCGCACGCGTCATCACGGCAAGCATCATGGAGGCGACGGTTCCTACCGTCAGCACGTGCAGTGCGGCCGTGTAGTCGATTTGCCCCGCCGACGCCGCCGCGATTGCGAGGAATCCTGCCGACACGAATGCGTAGGCGAGATGCAGAACTAGGACCAGCGGTTCACGGGCCGTGGTCCAGCCGCGCCATCTCCAGAGACGCGCCGCATGTGCCGCTGCGGTAACAAGAGCCGCTGCCGCTGTGTAAGCGGAAAAGGGCAGGGCGATCCAAAGTGCGAGTGCGGCGGCAGCGACGAGGATCGTTGCGAGATCGAACTTGTTGTAAGGAATGGGAAAATCCGTCCTGCCCGATTTGTTGAGCCAGTTCCGGGTAAAGCTCGGCAGCATCCTTCCGCCGACAATCACGATCATCATCGTCAAGGCGGCGAGCGCCAGCCTCTCGGAATGGTCGGCACCTCCACCATAGATGGTCTCGTAATGGAAGCAGATATTGGCCAAAGCCAGCGCGCCAAGTCCGCCAATCACCTTGAGGTCGGCCCACTTTCGGCCTGCGATGATCTCCTTGACGCAGACCACGAGCATTGTCGGCAGGAAAGCACTGTCGATCGCGACAGAGGCGATAGTGCCCAATATGTCCGGAAACAGCAGCGCCGCTCGCCCCGCTACCCACAGCAGGAACAATAGCATGAGCGGTGGGCCGGACACGGGAAGCCGGCCCGTCCAGTTGGGCACCGCCGTCAGCAGGAAGCCGGCGACGACGGCTGATCCGAAGCCGAAAAGCATCTCGTGGGCGTGCCATGCGCGCGCGCCATAATCGCCGCCGACATCGACGATACCTTCGATCGCCATGATCCAGAGCACCATCGCCAAGCATGCCCACACCGCGCCTCCCAGAAAAAACGGGCGGAAGCCGTAGGAGAAGAGCACCGGGCCGGTGAGCGAAAGCCCGCGGGGAATGCCGCCGGTGCGGCGGCGTGGTTCTGTGACATCTGCCATAGCATGCTCCTTTTCGATGGAGCGGAGCCTAGGGCTAAGCCGACCGGCGCTCTTTGCGTAAAGGCAAGTCCGACGGAATTCGGAAATGTGGCGCGGGCTTGTCCTGGGACAAAGAGAAAAACGTCGCTGGGCGTACTGTCACTCTCGAAAGGACGGAATACCGCCGTCCGCACCAGGAGAAGAATGATGAGCAGTGAATTGCAGATGACAAGACGCTCGATTCTCGCTGGAGCCGCCTTCGCCGGAGCCGTGGCTCCCCTGATCGCGGCTTCGGTCGCCGGCGCCAATGAAGAGGTGGTGGAGGTGAAGGCAGCGCCTGTCGACATCTCGACTTTGGAGCGTGTCAAGGTCGAGTTGGTGAAGCCGCCCTTCGTCCACGCACACAGCCAGAAGGCCGAAGGCGGCCCGAAGATCGTCGAGTTTACATTGACCATCGAGGAAAAGAAGATCGTGCTGGATGAAGCGGGCACGGAATTCAACGCGCTGACATTCAACGGATCGGTCCCCGGCCYGCTGCTCGTCGTGCACCAGGATGACTATGTCGAGCTGACGCTGATCAACCCGGAAACCAACCAGTTGCAGCACAATATCGATTTCCACGCCGCGACGGGCGGCATGGGCGGTGGTGCGCTGACCGTCGTCAACCCCGGCGACAAGGCGGTGCTCAGATTCAAGGCGACGAGAGCCGGCGTCTTCGTCTATCATTGCGCCCCTCCCGGAATGGTGCCGTTTCACGTCACCTCGGGCATGAACGGTGCGATCATGGTCCTGCCCCGCAATGGCCTGAAGGACGGCAAGGGCAACGAGCTCCGCTATGACCGGGTCTACTATGTCGGCGAGCAGGACTTCTATGTTCCCACCGACGAGAAGGGCAATTACAAGAAATACGACAGTGCCGGTGAAGCCTACGAGGATGTTGTGAAAACCATGCGCGGCCTCATACCATCGCATGTCGTGTTCAACGGCGCGGTCGGGGCCTTGACCGGTGAAAACGCCCTCAAGGCGAAAGTCGGCGAGAAGGTGCTGATCGTCCATTCGCAGGCGAACCGCGACACCCGCCCGCATCTGATCGGCGGCCACGGCGATTATGTCTGGGCGACCGGCAAGTTCAACAACGCGCCGGACGTCGACCAGGAGACTTGGTTCATTCCGGGCGGCACAGCGGGTGCGGCCTTCTACACCTTCCGCCAGCCGGGCATCTATGCCTATGTGAACCACAATCTCATCGAAGCCTTCGAAAAGGGCGCTGCCGCCCATTTCAAGGTCGAAGGCGACTGGGACAACGATCTGATGATGGCGGTCTATTCGCCCAACAACGGATGACGCTCCCCTCCGCGCGGCGCCTTGCCGCGCGGATCCCCCTTCCACGATCCCGCGTCAGCGAGGATTATCATGGCCACCGTCAGAAATACCCGCAGCGTGTCGCTGTTCTCGATCGTCCTGCCCGCAGTCGTCGCCGCGGCATTCGCGGCGGGGATCGCCGGTCAACTCGGCTATTTCCAGCCGCGGATGATCTCGGAGGCCGGTGCGCCGGAGACGGTGACCATACCCGGCGGACCGTTCGAGTACCGGGACTATGGAGAGTTCTACAAGAACGGCTTTGCGGTCGACGCGCCGATGGTCAGAGCAAGGACCTCGGCTTCGTTGACCATCATGAAATACCAGGTCAGCGAGGGCGAATATGCGCGTTGCGTCGATGCCGGAAAATGCAAGGCGGTGGAAGCCGCACATGTCCATGGAGCCGGTTTCCCGGTCACGGGCATCGATTTCGATGATGCGCAGGCCTATGCACGCTGGCTGAGTTCCGCGACGGGAGAAGTCTGGAGATTGCCCTCGCAAGACCAGATGGCGTTTGCGGCGCGGTCGAAATTTCCCGACGACGGCCTCGGGGTCGATCCCAATAACCGCAATCCTGCTCTCCGCTGGCTCGCCGATTACGATCGCGAGACACGCCGCAAGGCTGTCCGCGACCGTGCCCCAAAGGAGCGCGGGCATTTCGGCGAAAACGAGTTCGGCCTGGCCGATTTTGCCGGCAATGTCTGGGAATGGACAACGACATGCCAGCGGCGCGTCGACCTCGCAAATACCAGGAGGACGACCGCCTCGACCTGCGGCATCTACGTCACGGTCGGGCAGCACCGGTCGCCGATGAGTTCCTTTGTCCGCGACCCGAAGACGGGCGGTTGTTCGGTGGGCGCTCCTCCGGCCAATCTCGGCTTCAGGCTGGTGAAAGACGAGCGTTGGTATGCCGGACTGCTGCGCAGGCTGCGTGAGCGCGGGATAATCTCCTGATGCCTTGTCCCACGTCAAATCGCCAATCTGCGTGATTGCTATTCTGTCGATGTTGGCGATCAGGAGGCATCATTGAAAATAGACAAGAGCGTCGTGAAGTCCTTCTCGATGTTCGAGCGCATGCCCGACAGCGACATCGAGGCATTGCTGGCGCAGGCGGTTTCGAAACGCATCGGTCCCGGCGAAGCCTTCTTTGAACAGGGCGCTCCGGCCACGCATTTTTTCCTCTTGATCAACGGACGCCTGAAAGTGACGCAGGTCACCGCCGATGGGCAGCAGATTATCGTGCGGGTCGTCCATCCCGGTGATCTCTTCGGTTTCGCCAGAGCGTTGAGACGGTCGGACTATCCGGGAACCGCGATCGGCGTCATCGAGAGCCTGGCAATATGCTGGCCCACCGACCTGTGGTCGCAATTCATCGACCGCAGCCCCTATGTTGCGGTCAGCGCCTTGACGACGATCGGCCAGCGGCTGGAGGAAGCGCATACCCGCATCCGGGAAATGTCTACCGAAGAAGTCGAACGTCGCGTCGCCCATACCGTCATCCGGCTCAGCAAGCAGGCGGGTCGTGCCGAGAACGGCGGCGTGCGGATCGACTTTCCGATTTCCCGACAGGATATCGCTGAGATGACGGGAACGACGCTTCATACCGTCTCGCGCATCTTGAGCGCCTGGGAAGCAAACGGCCTGGTCGAGGGCGGACGGCAGAAGCTGCTGGTCAAGGACCTGACAAGGCTGCAGGCCTTGGCCGACAGCGTCGCTTCCTGACCGTCGATCTGCTGCTTGCGGGCAGCTTCCACGGCCTATTCGTGGGCCGACTGGCTTATTTTCCTTGTCATTCAAAAGGAATCGCGTCACTGTCACGATAATTTCAGTCGAATTTCAAAATTATCGTGAATTGGGGCAGTTCCGAAAATGAACGTGAAAATGTCGACTTCCGAGAAAGTGTCGAGTTTCGCCGACACGATCCTCGATCAAGGCAACGATATCTCGTCCAAGCTCGACCTGCTGAGACAGGAAAAATTTCCGCCGAATGCGCAGAAGACGCTCCGCCGGTTCTCATTGGCCGAAGTCGCCGATTTCGTCGGCGTATCGCAAAGCTATCTGAAGAAGCTGCATCTGCAGGGCAAGGGTGTCGAACCCAGCACCACATCGACCGGCCGCCGCTATTACACGGCTGAGCAGATGAACGATCTCAGGGCACTTCTCGACCGCGTCCCCCAGAGGCAAGCCGGCGAGCGGATGCAAGTCATCGCCGTCGTGAACTTCAAAGGCGGTTCGGGAAAGACCACGACGGCCGCTCATCTGGCGCAGTATATGGCGCTAAGGGGCTACCGCGTCCTGGCCGTCGACCTCGACCCGCAGGCGTCACTCACCGCGCTCTACGGCATCCAGCCGGAACTCGACGAGAAGGCTTCGTTCTACGAGGCGCTTCGCTACGATGACAATCGCAAATCGATCCTCGATATTATCCAGCCGACGAACTTCCCGAACCTCGATGTGGTTCCGGCCAATCTCGAACTGCAGGAATATGAATATGAGACGCCGATCGCCATGCAGCGGAAAGACTCTGCCGCGGGCAAGCTGTTCTACACGCGCATCGGCGAGGCGCTGGGGGAGGTGGATGATCGCTATGATGTCATCGTTATCGATTGCCCGCCGCAGCTTGGCTATCTCACTCTGACCGCTCTGACTGCTGCGACATCCGTCCTGATCACCGTCCATCCCCAGATGCTCGATATCATGTCGATGTCGCAGTTCCTGCTGATGCTCGGCGACATCCTGAAGAGCGTCGAACGTGTCGGCGTGAATGTGTCACTCAACTGGTTCCGCTATCTGGTGACGCGCTACGAGCCGACCGACATTCCGCAGCAGCAGATGGTCGGATTCATGCAGTCGATGTTCGCCCAGCAGATGATGAAAAACCACATGGTGAAATCCACGGCGATCTCGGATGCCGGATTGACCAAGCAGAGCCTGTACGAGGTCGAGAGAGCACAATTTACCGCCTCGACCTATGACCGGGCGCGGGAGTGCATGGATGCGGTCAATGCCGAGGTGATCGGCCTGCTGCACAAAGCCTGGGGACGCCGCAGTGGGTAGAGCGTGCCGCACCTATTTGGAGCCATTCTGCCGGGACGGATTTTCGTCAGGACCAAGGCGATGGCCGAGCGGCGGTACACAGACGTAC
>NZ_JBFUFK010000043.1:0-71829 GCF_056403475.1 Rhizobium sp. P2_G9
TCGTCGGCGGTGGGGCGGCGGACCTTGAGCGGTGGGGCGGCGGACCTTGAGCACGACATCGGCCAAAGTGGCGTCGGCAATCAGGCCGATCCGTGCGCCGACCTTCTCATATTCGCCATCCGGAATGCGCGACAGCGCGCCGGCACCCGCCTCGATCACAACGTCGAGGCCGAGCGACTTCATCTTCTTGACCGTCTCAGGTGACGCCGCAACGCGCGGCTCGCCTCCGACCGTCTCCCTTGGAACAAAAATCGTGCTGGCCATAGCCCCTCCCGGCAAACCACGCGCAAGATCACGCCAGGCGACGCAACGCCGCCTTTTGGCTTGCGCCACCTGTCATGGCGATGACGTCAGAGGACGAAAAAGCCGATCGCGCCCAGAATGATGAAGAGCAGCACCGAGAAGATGAAACCAGCCTTGGTGAAGAAGAAAGCAGCCATGCTGATCAGCAGGACGGCAATCAGCATCGTGCCGTATTTGGCGACGTTCGTGAAACCGCTATAGGTCCTATCATGCTCGGCGTAGTCCATTTCCGCGCCAAGTTCTACCGGACCCGAATGATGCTCTGACATTAACTTCTCCCCAGGCAATAGATGCCGCACCGCGGCAAACCCTTCCGAAGACTCGGATACACAAAGCCTTTCCGAAGTGCAATGCGGTGTTTTCGCCGAAGCGACCTTCTAATCGATTATAAACGACACAGAGCGAAAACTCCTTGTCCATTGGGCTTCAATTTATCATATTTTTCCAATAATTAGGCATTTCCGCGCACGGCCTGCCGCAGGGAACGGCCGCAGGTCACCCACGATTCTCCTTCTTCCGGTCAACTTGAATTCATTATCTGGTGACCGCGGATCTCTATATATGTAACGAACGTTTCAGGTTGACAGCTGCCGCAAGCCGCGGCACGACAGTTTAGAAACACCGATTTGTCCGGAGAATTCCATGCCGAGCCCGATCATCGCCATTCCCGCCGACACGCGCGAGATGGATGGTTACTATTGGCACGCCACCCCGCATCAATATGTCAATGCTGTGGTCAAGGGCGCGAAAGCGACCGCGCTGCTGGTTCCCGCGCTTCTCGAAGGCAATGACATCGACGCGATCCTCGACCGCGTCGATGGCGTCATGCTTTCCGGCTCACGCTCGAATGTCTATCCGGAACTCTACGGCGGCGACACGTCCGAGATCAACGGCCCCTATGATCGGCCTCGCGATGCGACGACGATGCCGCTGATCCGACGCGCGATCGAGCGCGGCATTCCGCTGCTCGCCATCTGTCGCGGCATCCAGGAGCTGAATGTCGCGCTCGGCGGCACGCTGGCCACCGAGATCCAGGACGTTCCCGGCAACTGGGACCACCGCCGCCCGGATGTGCCGGAGCGCGACCGCATGTATGCGATCCGCCAGACGGTCAAGGTCAAGGATGGAACCTGCATAGCCGGCATGCTCGGCACCGGCGAGTTCCAGGTCAATTCCCTGCACCGCCAGGCGATCGGCCAGGCCGCACCGCGGCTCGCCGTCGAGGCAATCGCCGACGACGGCACGGTCGAGGCAGTCTCGGTGGTCGGCGCCAGCAATTTCGCCGTCGGTGTTCAGTGGCATCCGGAATACTGGGTCGAGAGCGACGCGAATTCGGCGCGCCTGTTCAAGGCCTTCGGTGACGCGGTGCACGCTTATGCGGCGACCGTCCGACGCTGATCGAGCCCGAACCTCACCAGCCGATAAAGCAATAGCACACCGATCACCGCGGCATAGAAGAACGGCCGCGGCGGCCAGCTTTTCACCGCCATGAAGAAATGGATGACGCCCAGTGTGGCGATCACATAGACCAGCCGGTGCAGCCACCCCCACCAGCGGCCGAGCTGGCGGATCGACCAGTTGTTCGATGTCGCCGCCAGGGCGATCAAGCAGAGGAAGGCCGTCATTCCAAGGATGATGTATGGCCGGCGGAATATATCCACGAAGATGACCGGCAGGTTCAACTCCCTGTCCAGGATGAAATAAGTCAGGAAGTGGAAGAGGATATAGTAGAAGACCAGCAGGCCAAAGGCGCGGCGAAAGCGATAGAGATTCACCCGCGTCAGATCGCGCACCGGCGTGACCAGAAGGACCAGGATCATGAACCGGAGCGCCCATTCGCCGAGCAGGTGCTCGAAGGTCTGGATCGGATTGGCGTCCAGATTGTTGGAGGCACCCAGATAGAAATACCAGGCGGCCGGGATCAGCCCCAGACCATAGACCCACCAGGACGAAATCTTCGCCAGGATCTTGTTGATCTGCTTGGGGTAGTCGGCCTTCTTCTTTGCAGGAGCTGTGCTGCTGGCGATCGTCGTCATCTTTGTCGTCTCAATAGTTCTTGATCAGGTCCATGCCTGTATAGAGCGAGGCGACTTCGGCGCCATAGCCGTTGAATTTCTCGGTATCGCGCTTACCGGTGCCGCCGAAGAAGCCGCCGCCCTGCCCCAACACCCGCTCGCTCGCCTGGCTCCAGCGTGGATGGTCGCGCTCCGGATTGACGTTGGAATAGAAGCCGTATTCGTCGGGCGCGGCCGTGTTCCAGGCCGTCACCGGTTGGCTGTCGACAAAGGTGATCTTCTCGATCGACTTGATGCTCTTGAAGCCATATTTCCACGGCACGATCAAGCGGATCGGGGCACCATTCTGGCTAGGCAGCAGGTCGCCATACATGCCGACCGCGAGGATGGTCAGCGGATGCATGGCCTCGTCGATCCTGAGCCCTTCCCTATAGGGCCAGTCAAGCACTGGCGCCCAGCCGCCGACGCCGGGCATTTCGTCCGGACGCAACGCCGTCTGCATGGCGATGAACTTGGCGCTGCCCAGCGGTTCTACCTGCTTGAGCAGTTCGGAAAGCATGAAACCGGTCCAGGGCACGACCATCGACCAGGCCTCGACGCAGCGGAAGCGATAGATGCGCTCTTCAAGTGGTGTCCTGGCGATGAGCTCGCCGACATCGATCGTCATCGGCTTCTTCACCAGCCCATCAATAGTGATCTTCCACGGCATCGGCTTGAACTTGCCGACATTGGCGACAGGGTCACCCTTGTCGGTGCCGAACTCATAGTAATTGTTATAAGTGGTGGCGTCCTGCTTGGGCGTGATCTTGTCGTCGACGAGATATTTCGATTGCGCCGCCTTGAGCGAGGCCTCGGCCGGCAGGGCTCCACCCAGCAGGCCCGCAGCCATCGCGCCGGCCAGGAATTGCCGCCGCTTCAGGTAGATCGATTTCGGGGTGACGTCTGAGGACGGGATGAAAGGCGCTTTATAGGCAGGCATGGCTATTCCTTGACCCGTATATTGGTTCTGTCATCGAACCCTACGACGGATCGAGTGCCTTTGTTTCACAAGCTTGGTCACAACAACGTGAAAACCGTAATATTTTTGATTTGCCGGCTATTTCTTGTATTTCGAGCGCAGCCAGAGCACGACAAAGAAGAACATCACGATCGCCATTCCCGCCGCAAAGCCGAGCACCGGGGAATAGGCGCCGATGCCCAGCACGATTTTCGGCATGAAGTAGACACCAAGGCCCGCGACCAACAGAATGATGCCGGCGGCGATCGCCGTGTTGCGCGTCTCGTGCTTATCTTCGGCCATGCGCGGTCACTATCTCCATGGGCTTAGCCCTCGGTGATCGTCGCACGGATCTCCTGCAGGGTTTGCTTCTGCCTGCCGTCACTATCAAAGTTCGACGGATCAAGCCATGCCTCGAAAGCAGTTTTCAGACGCGGCCATTCGTCGTCAATCATCGAAAACCAGGCCGTGTCGCGATTGGCGCCGCGCGAGATCGTGTGCTTGCGGAACACGCCTTCGAAAGTGAAGCCGAGACGCTCGGCGGAAATCTTGCTCTGGGCATTCTCGTTGTGGCACTTCCATTCGTAGCGCCGGTAGCCAAGATCCTCGAAAACGTGCTTGGCCATCAGGTAATGCACTTCAGTCGAGAGCGGCGACTTCATCATCGCCGGACCATGGGCCACGCCGCCGACCTCGACCACGCCATTGGCCGGATCGGCGCGCATGTAATTGGCCATTCCGACGATCTTGCTGCTCTTGTTGTCGCGAAACACCTCGGTCAGCCAGCCGCCTTTCTTGACGCCGTCGAGCCAGTCGCCAAAAGCGGCAGCATCGGCGAAATCGGGTGCTGCAAAATAGCGGAGATGCTGGTTGATGCCTTCACGGCCCATCGCATCCCAAAGCGCATCGAGATGTTCTGCGCGAATATAAGGCTCCACCGCGACGTAGCGGCCCTTGAGCGTCACGGGCACGGGTGCCGGGCGTGGCGTCCAGTTCTTCAGGTCTTCCATGGTCTTCCCCAGCAGCAGATCGGAGGCGATTTCATCGCCTCCGTCATTGATCGGCAAGTCAAATTTGTTAATGGATGCTCACGCAGCCTTGGCGCTCGAAACCGTCGCCTCGATATGGTCGACCAGCGCATCGGCGAGACCAAGCCGGCCGGCGAGCAGGTCGAGATAGCCGCGCTCGGCCCGGGTATCGGGCTCGATGGCGATGCGCGAGGCGGTATAGAGTTCGACCTTCTGGCTCTCGCTCTGCGCTGCGGCGACGATCGCGTCAAGGTCGACCGGATTGGCAAGCTCGCCTTCGAGGAATTTCTGCGCATCGTCGCTGAGCCCAGCCAGCTTGACCTTGCCGAGGATCGCCTCGCGCTCCTGCTCGTCGACATTGCCGTCGGCCCGCGCAGCGGCGATCATGGCGCGCACCAGCACTGTGGCGAAATCGCCGCTATTGGTCGAAGCTTCAGGATGGAAATCGYTGTCAGCAGGCGGCGGCAGAAGCCCAGGCTGGGCGGTGGCGGCCGTCGACGCATCCGTCGGCTGGGCCTGCTGACCGGACTGCCAGTTCTTGTAGGCCTGGTAGCCGAGGCCGGCAATCGCCGCCAGTCCGCCAACGGCGATCGCATCGCCCGCAAGACGGCGGCCGGTGCCGGTGCCGAGCAGCACGGCGGCAATGGCGCCCGTCGCCAGCGGATTGTCCTTGGCGAGTTGCCCGACCTGCCCTGCTTTGTCCCGAACCGAACCGCCCACACCGGGCACCTGCGATCCCAGGAATTGATCCAAGAGCTTCTTCGCGTCGAACATGCATTCCTCCTAGCGTGTTGAATGGCGGTAAAGAACATAGGAACACGGCGGGAATATTACAAAGACAACCGGCCGCTACGATCCGCTCATCGGATTGAGGCAAGGCACACCCCAAAAGTCCCGCTCGTTATTGGTAACAACGACACAATCCTTGGCGACGGCGATCGCTGCAATGATTGTGTCCGGAAGGCTTCGCGAACGGCCAATCTTTTGCCCTTCGATCATCAGTTCAGCCCAGTGATGGGCCGCATTCTCGTCAAACGGCAGAATCCTACTCCGGAAAAGCTGAAGTGGGCCATTTGGACCCAAATACCAGTTCTCCAACGCATCCCGTCTCTTGCCGGCCGGTATCAGCAGTACCCCCGCCGCAGTTCCGCGATGGTCCACGCAGTAATGAAAAGGTCCTCGCCGCGTTGGGCACTCAGCCACGCTTTCAATGGATCGGATGGCTGCGGCTTGGACGGATCGCTGACGATATTGGTGTCGAGAAGAAATCGGGTCACAAGTCGACCGGCCGAAGCTGGAAATCCGATCTATCGAAATCGAGTTCGTCCAGTCGCGGCGCATCGTGAAGTGACGTCCAGATTTGCGCCCCCGACGGAGCGTCCGAAGTAGGAGCGCGTCCCTGCTCCGCCTCTTTGGCCGCCAATGTCAGCTGCTCGGCCAAAGCCTTCATCATATCCCTGTTCTTCTCGGGGACGATGATTTCAAGCCGCACCAAGCCGCGCTCGGCCAGCTTGGCGCGGTAATGTGCATTGGCCTTTTTCTGTGCAGTCGTCGTCATGCCGTTCTCCGGGAATATATATCCGGATATATATCACTGTAGGCGATAGGCCACAATCGCCTTACTTCGCCAGCGCCGCCGCCTCGGCCGCGAGCTGGGTAATACCCACCCAATTCCCCTCGGTGACCATCGCCTTCGGCGCGACCCAGGAGCCGCCGACGCAGATGACGTTCGGCAGGCTGAGATAGTCCCTGGCATTCTTCAGCGACACGCCGCCGGTCGGGCAGAACTGGATGCCGGCGAGCGGCGAGGCCAGGGCGCCGAGATAAGAGGCGCCGCCGGCCTGCTCAGCCGGGAAGAATTTCAGCACGCTATAGCCGCGGTCGCGCAATTGCATCACTTCGGTCGCCGTGGCCGCACCCGGCAGCAGCGGCACATCGCTTGCGGCGGCCGCATCGAGCAGCGAGACGCCGGCACCGGGCGAGACAATGAATTTCGCCCCCGCCTTGACCGCCTGCTCCCACTGGAACTCATCGAGCACGGTGCCGGCGCCGGCAACCGCGCCCTCGACCTCGTCGGCCACCGCCTTGATTGCGTCGAGCGCCGCGGCCGTTCTCAGTGTGATCTCGATCGCCTTCAGGCCGCCCGCGACCAGGGCGCGGGCCAGCGGCACGGCCGATTTGGCGTCGTCGATGACGATCACCGGCACGACCGGCTGCAGCTTCAGCGTGGAAAGAAGATTCTCGGTCTTGTCGCGCATCGGAGCGATCTCCTAAAACGATTGAATTGCCGGTTTGTTAGCGAACCGGCGGCCTTCTGTCGAGATAAAACTGCCTGTTCATTGCTGCCAGAATATGACAGCATAGTATGCGATATCGGATCATTCGCAAACAACGTCAGCGCCCATGTCCCGTTCCGAACGCCTGCTCGATCTCCTCCAGACGCTGAGGCGTCACCGCAATCCGGTCAGCGGCCAACGTTTGGCCGAAGAAAGCGGCATCAGTCTCCGGACACTTTACCGCGACATCGCTACGCTGCAGGGCCAGGGGGCCGATATCGAGGGCGAGCCTGGGCTCGGTTATATCCTCAAACCCGGCTTCATGCTGCCGCCGCTGATGTTCTCCGAAGACGAGATCGAAGCTTTGGTGCTCGGCGCCCGCTGGGTCGCGACCCGCACCGATGACGAACTCGCCCGCGCCGCCCACAATGCGGTCGCCAAGATCGCTGCGGTGCTGCCCGATGACCTCAAACCGCGCATCGAGGGCACGAATCTTGTCGTCAATTCGCCAATGCCTGAGCCAAGCCGGGTCGACCTCGCCGTCGTCCGCAAGGCGATCCGCAACGAGCATATGCTCGACATCACCTATCTCGACGCCGCCGGCGCCACCACCAGCCGCCGCATCTGGCCCTTCGTGCTCGGCTTCTTCGAGCGGGTGCGCATCGTCGCCGCCTGGTGCACTTTGCGCGACGATGTCCGTCATTTCCGCGCCGACCGTATCCTGACGATGGAGACGACGGGCATCCGTTATCCGCGCCGCAAGGCCGTACTGCTCAAAGAATGGCGAATTGCACATGAGAGCAATACAGATACTGACAAAAATTGACAGCATATAGCGCTACACCTTTTCCCACGGTCGCCAACGACCGCAACGCAGAAAAGGGAAACGACCATGAACGCCAGCTACAATCTGCTCTATGTCGACAGCGCCCCGAAATCCCGCGATTTCTATGCCGACCTGTTCGGCCAGAAGCCGGTCGAGGATTCCGAGAATTTCGTCCTCTTCGTGCTGCCGAACGGCGTCAAGTTTGGCCTGTGGAACCGCCGTGACGTGACCCCTGCTGCCAACCAGCCGGGCGGCTTCGAACTTGGCCTGCCGGTGTCCAGCAAGGACGAGGTCGATCGCGTCGCCGCCGAATGGGAAGCCAAGGGCATCGAGATCATCCAGGCGCCGGAAGACATGGATTTCGGCCGCACCTTTACAGCGCTTGATCTGGACGGCCATCGCCTGCGCGTCCTCTATGTGGAGATGTGACGATGAGCGCCTGGATCGGGGTTGCCGCCGCCAATCATGTCGCCCGTGGCCGGGCTGGCGGCTTCATGCAGGTCAACCACGGCAAGCGGGCGCCCCTCGCCCGCATCCAGCCGGGCGACACGATCATTTACTACTCGCCGTCGACCGAATTCGGCGGCGGCGAGAAGTTGCAGAGTTTTGTCGTCGCCGGCATCGTCCGGCCCGGCGAACTCTATATGGGCGATATGGGTGAAGGTTTCACGCCGTGGCGGCGCGATGTCGACTGGTTCGAGGCGGAGCCCGCGTCGATTCTGCCATTGCTTGAGCGGCTGGAACTGACGCGGGGAAAGACGAACTGGGGTTACGGTTTCCGCTTCGGCCTGATCCGTATTTCGGACCATGACCGCGACGAGATCCTCAAAGCCATGCGGGTTCAGGTTGCCTCGGAATAGGCCTCGTCACGCGCCGCCGCGGCAGGCTTCTGCTCGGCTTCGATGAACTGCGCCAGCGTCATGTTGTCAAGCACATCGGCCATGGCGTCGCGCACTTCCGTCATCGACAGGCGTACGAGGCATTCCTCCGGATTAAGACAATCGTCGCAGATCTCGAAGGCCGTGCGGCTGGCGCAACGGATCGGTGCCAAGGGCCCGTCCAGCGTGCGGATCACATGCCCGATCATGATCTCGGATGTCGTCTTGGAGAGGCTGTAGCCACCACCCGGCCCCTTCTTCGACCGCAGCATGCCGGCCTTGCGAAGCTCGAGCAGGATGGCGTCGAGAAACTTCTTGGGGATGTTGTTGCGCTCTGCGATTTCGGTGATGAATGCGGTTTCGCCGGGCGCCAGCTTGGCTAGGTCGGCCATCGCCTTAAGCCCGTATTTTGCTTTCTTCGTCAGCATGCTCATCCTCTGTCAGACCGGCAGGCCGGCCTGTATTCGCCCCGATGCGACCGTTATACCCTTCAATTTCCATATAATTAGTATAAATAATGGCAGTTGCAAGGCTTTTCGGCGCCTGCATCGCGACAATACCATATTGTTTCTACACAGATAGTGACAAGCCGTCGCTGGCCGTGTTTGCCACTCGGAAGAGTGGGGAAACCGATCGCCACTATGTCGCGATAGAACGCGCGCCTATCGTTATCGAAATTTCATTCCGGGGCCGCGGCTGGAAGCTGCTCACCCGATCCCTCCAAAAGTTATTCAAAAACATCTTCCCGCAAACTCTATTTCACCAGAAATCGCAGCGCGCAATCGGCTCGATCACCGAAGAAACTGCATATTTTTTGTTGTCAATGCCTTCCTATTGCTTGCCGTCCTTCTCCAATACTCACGAAAATCATCAGCGCGCAGGACAATAGTTAACCTGAGGTAAAGATATAGGGTTTACAGTTCGTATCCGTTGGGACGAGCGCCGGTTCGGCGTGGCTGGAGGGCTTCGACCACAGGACGGAAGCGCGGAAAAGCGGGGGCGGCAGGCGTGGGGCCAGGCCGCTGCCCAGAGCAGATTGCGTAGGGGCATACAAGCATGACAACCAACACCGATGCTGTCGTTACATCCATTGCGGAAACCAGCAGCGAAAGCGGCACGCTGGGCATCGGCGACACCATCACCTTCACGCTGACCACCGATCAAACCATCTATGTCACGCAGACGGCGGAACTGACGCTCAGCAACGGCGGCTATGCGGTCTATGCCGGGCTCGACGGCAACGGCAACCCCACATTCACCTACACGGTCGCCGAAGGCGACACGGCCACGACCGATCTTACCGTCACCGGCCTCGATGCGAGCGCCGGCAAGATCTATGGACCCGGCTCGCAAGTGAGCCTCGCCACGCAAACCCTGGTCAACACGGGCAATCTGCCGTTTTCCATCGCCACGGGGGATTTCGACGGCGACGGCAAGCTCGACCTGGTGACGGCCAATCAGTCGGACGACACGGTCTCGGTGCGGCTGGGCAACGGCGATGGCAGCTTCTCGGATACGGCGACACTTGCGGTCGGCAGCTGCCCCAGCTCCATTGCCGTGGCCGACGTCAACGGCGACGGCAAGCTCGACATGCTGGTGGCCAATCAGCAGGACAATACGGTTTCCGTGCTGTTGGGCAACGGCGATGGCAGCTTCGCCAGCGCGTCGAACATCGCCGCCGGCAACAGTCCCAGTTCCGTCACGGTGGCCGATGTCAACGGTGACGGCAAGCTCGACCTGCTGATTGCCGACGAAGGCACAGATACCGTTTCCGTGCAGCTGGGTGATGGAGCGGGCAGTTTCTCGGCATCGGCGGATATCGCCGTGGGTACCGATCCCTATGTCGTCAGCCTGGCGGATATCGACGGTGACGGCAAGCTCGACCTGGTGACGGCAAATTACAGCAGCGACTCGCTGTCGGTGCGGTTCGGCGACGGTTCCGGCGGTTTCTCCGGCGGATCGGACATCGGCATTATCGGGCACGGCACGTCCGTCGCCGCGGCGGATGTCGATGGCGACGGCAAGCTCGACATGGTGACGGTCGATTATGCCAGGGACACGTTGTCGGTGCTGCTGGGCAATGGCGATGGCACGTTCACCAGCGTGGCCGATATCGGCATGACCGGAGACCCGATCTCCGTTGTCCTGGCCGATATGAACGGCGACGGCAAACTCGACCTGGTGGCAGCCAAACGCTATGACGGCGCCATCTCGATGCTGCTCGGCAATGCGGATGGCACATTTTCCAACCAGATCGATATCAATGTCGGCTCACGCCCCCGTTCCATCACCCTCGTGGATGTCAATGGCGACGGCAAGCTTGACGTGCTGGTCGGCAATCAGAATGACAATACCGTCTCGGTCCTGCTGAACACGTCGGCCGACAGCGTCTCCTTCGACACGTCAAGCATCGCCAGCGCCACCGGCGCCGACAGCGGCTATGCGGTAGATGCGAGACGGCCCGATGCGCCAAGCGTTGTGCTAACCCATGACACAGGCTCGACCGGCACCGATACGATCACCAGCAATGCGGCGCTGACCATCACCTGCGAGAGCGGTGCGACGTTGAGCTATATCGTGGATGGCGGGGCTGCGTCGGGCAGCTATGATCCGACCGGGCTCGCCGACGGCGACCATACGGTCATCGTCACCCAGACAGATGCGGCGGGCAATGTTTCCAATGCTACCACCATCACCTTCACACTCGACACCAGCATCACAGCGCCGAGCATCCTCCTCACCGACGATACCGGTACCTCCAGCGCCGACCAGATCACCAGTGATGGTACGATGTCCACCGTCACCACGGAACTCGGCGCGACCTTGAGCTATGTCGTCGATGGCGGCACCGCATCGAGCAGCTATGATCCGACCGCGCTTGCCGATGGCCAGCACACGGTCGCCATTACGGAGACGGACCTGGCTGGTAATGTCTCCACCTCCGCCAGCATTACCTTCACGCTCGACACCAGCGCTGCGGCGCCGACTGTCAGCCTTACCAACGACACCGGTTCCTCCAGCACGGATACGGTCACGAATGATGGCAGCCTGACCATCGGTGGCAAGGAGACGGGTGCGACGCTGAGCTACAGCGTCGACGGCGGCACGGCATCGGGCAGCTACGACCCGACTGCGCTTGCTGATGGGCAACATACGGTCACCGTCATCCAGACGGACAAGGCCGGCAACGTCTCCACCGCCGGCAGCATCACGTTCACGCTCGACCGGACCGTGCCGGACGCGCCAGGCCTCGCCTTGACCGACGACACCGGCACATCGAGCACGGACAATGTGACGAGCGACGGCAGTCTGACCATCACAGGCAAGGAAGCCGGCGCGACCTTGAGCTATGTCGTCGATGGCGGCAGCGCATCGGGCAGCTATGATCCAACCGCGCTTGCGGAAGGACAACATACGGTCTCGATCACCCAGACGGATGCGGCAGGCAATGTCTCCGCCGCCGGCAGCATCACCTTCACGCTCGACTATAGCGGCGCCACGCCGGTTATTCGCCTGACCAGCGACACGGGCACGTCCAGCGCCGACCAGATCACCAGCGATGCCGCCCTGACCGTCACCGGCATAGCGAGCGGCGCGACGCTGACCTATGTCGTCGATGGCGGCACCGCGTCGAGCAGCTATGATCCGACGGCGCTCGCCGATGGCGAGCATACGGTCACCGTCACCCAGACCAATATGGCGGGCGTTGTCTCTGCCGCCGGCAGCATCACTTTCACGCTCGACACCAGCGCTGCGGCACCGACCGTCAGCCTGACCGACGACACCGGCTCCTCCGACACGGACGAGATCGCGAGCAATGGCGCCCTGACCATCACCAAGGAGTCCGGCGCCACGCTGAGCTATAGCGTGGATGGCGGAAGTGCATCGAGCAGCTATGATCCCACTGCGCTCGCCGATGGGCAGCATACGGTCACCGTCACCCAGACGGACAAGGCCGGCAACGTCTCGACCGCGGGCAGCATCACTTTCACGCTCGACACCAGCGCCGCGGCGCCGACCGTCGGCCTGACCGATGACACCGGTTCCTCCAGTACAGACAACGTGACGAGCGACGCCACCCTGACCATGACCAAGGAAGCCGACGCGACATTGAGCTATGTCGTCGATGGCGGAACGGCGTCGAGCAGCTACGATCCGACTGCGCTTGCCGACGGCCAGCACACGGTCAGCGTCACGGAGACGGACAAAGCGGGCAATGTATCGACCGCAACCCGCATCACCTTCACGCTCGACCGCGGCGCACCCTCGGCTCCATCTGTCGCCCTGACGGCCGATACCGGCTCTTCCGACAGCGACCACATAACCGGCAATGCCGCGCTGACCATCACCGGCACCGAAACCAGCGCAACGCTGAGCTATGTCATCGATGGCGGGGCGGCCACGGCCAGCTACGATCCGAGCGCGCTTGACGACGGCCAGCACACGGTCAGCATCACCGAGACCGATGCGGCGGGTAATGCCTCGACGGTCACCAGCATCACCTTCACGCTCGACCGGGATGGAATTACGGCGCCCGTTGTCGCCTTGACCTCCGACACGGGCGCCTCCGGCACCGACAACGTCTCGAGCAATGTGGCGCTGACCGTCACCGGCACGGAGACCGATGCGACGCTGAACTACACAGTGGATGGCGTCGCGCTGACAGGCAGCTACGATCCAAGCGCGCTTACCGATGGCCAGCACACGGTCAGCGTTACCCAGACGGATGAGGCTGGCAACGTGTCCATGGGCGGCAGCGTCACCTTCACGCTCGACCGGACTGCGCCGACCGTGACCGGGCTTGTCGCGTCAGGTTCGGGCATCGTCAACGGCTCCGGCACGCTCACCACCGGCGATACGGTCGCACTCAGCCTGACATTGAGCGAGGCCGTCGCTATCGCCAATGGCGACAGCCTGTCGCTGTCGCTCAGCGACGGCGCCCATGCGACATTCGATGCGGGTGCCTCGACGGCGACAACGCTGGTCTTCACCTACACCGTGGCCCTGGGAGACACTGCGGCCGACCTTTCGGTGACGAACGTCCAGTTGCACGGAGCGTCCTTGACGGATGCGGCCGGTAACGTGGCAGATCTGTCGGGCGCAGTCGGCAACCCCGCGGGAACGTTGGTCATCAACGGCGATACCGGCACGGCTGGCAAAGATTCCATCAAGGGTACGGATGGAGACGATGCACTGCGCAGCCTCGGGGGCGATGACGTGATCTCGGGCCGTGGCGGTGACGACATGATCCTGGGCGGCGCCGGCAACGACAAGATATCCGGCGGCAGGGGCAACGACAATCTGCGTGGGGGTGCCGGCGACGCCGGGCATGACACGCTGGTCGGTGACGCGGGCGATGATACGCTGCGGGGCGGTCCAGGTCGTGACATGCTTTCGGGCGGGGCCGGCGACGACAATCTTTATGGCGTCACCGGCAACGACCGTTTGCTGGGCGGCGCAGGTGACGACGAGTTGCATGGCGGACAGGGAGCCGACAGGCTTGTCGGCGGCACGGGCCACGACACATTCGTATTCTCAAGCCTGTCCAGCAGCACGGTCAAGAGCGCAGGGCGCGACACCATCGCCGACTTTGGCAAGGGCGACCACATCGACCTGTCGACGATAGACGCCAGTAGCGATGTGCAGGACAACCAGTCATTCTCTTTCATCGGCATCGGAAGTTTCGACGGCAGCGCCGGCGAGTTGCGCTACGAGACGCAAGGCGCCGACACCTATGTCTATGCCGACACGGATGGCGATGGCCATGCAGACTTCAGCCTGCAGCTCAATGGCATCATCAAACTCTCAAGAGAGGATTTCATTCTCTAAAGCCAGATGGAAAAGGCGCCGGCTACACCGTGACCTGCGTCAAATTGGCGCTGGCGAAAAGAATCTTGACCATCGTCCAGTCGCCGCGGCTGGTGTGGCAGTCCGCTGCATCGCAGCGGCCACAATAGCAGGCGATCTGCTGGTGTTTGTCCTTGTCCTGCACAAACGCAATACACGCCGGTTCTCGGTCAACTGCCGGGAAAAGCCGCCATTTTTGGCTTTCACAGCCATTCCACAACCACACATCTTATGGATGGCCAGCATGCCATGCCGAAGCAGGCGACAGCCGGCGTAGCGCAATTGAGCAAAATCGAGCCTCTTGAACATTGATCCACAGTCCACTTTTTGGCACTGCAAACTAAAGAAAGCTCAGCCTGCAAGACGAAAATGATCGTCCTTTTCCCGCTTTAAAACAGGCAATGAACGTTCAAATCACCGGATTTCCGCGAATTAAGCAAACGGATACCGCTTTGCTTAGATGAATCGTAATTCTTGTCAGATATCAATTTCCCTGTCACCGCCAACCGTCCCAATATTGTCATCAAGGAGTAGGGGATGTCGAAACTGCTTGCACGCTTCCTTAAGGAAGAATCCGGCGCGACTGCCATCGAATATGGCCTGATCGCCGCTCTGATTTCCATCGCACTGATCACCGGGGCAACCGCCCTCGGTACCGCCCTCAACAACCAGTTTGAAGCGCTCGCTGGCAAGCTGAACGCCACCTGACAGTAGTCTGGTCGCCAATCGACGGCGCGGCCACGCGATCGCAAGGTTCATTGTCTTTCTCCGTCTCCTTGAAAGGCAGTGGACCTTGCGCCGCCGGCCGGCTGTTTCGGCCGCCTGAGGCTTCAGAACGATAATGCTGAACCGCGGGGCATCCACCCACGCGGATAACCGTATTTTCAGGCAATTTTCGACGCCATTCGCATGAACCGCGGCGCAACGTCGACTGCTCAGCCTCGCAACAGCACGATGACGAAAAGCAAGCCGCAATAGGTCAGGTGATGCAGCAGCTGGTCGGCGCCATGCAATGCCCAGAACGCGCGCGAATTCGTCGAATTCTGATGCGTCTGTGAATAGACCACCTTGGCGAAATCGATGAGATAGTGGATGGCAAACTCGCCGGCCGTGAGCCCTACCATCGCCAGACCACCCAGGCCCGCGACGAAATAGACCGGCAGCGAGCCAATCGCGTGCAGGCCGGCATGAACATAGCCTCCCGCCATGCGGTAATCGCCTTTGCCGCGCAGGATCCAGCCGGATTGCAGCAGATAATCGGCGACAAAATGCTTGACCTGCAGCCAGACCAACATCCCGATCACCAGGCTTGGCGTCGTCATTCCTTCCTCCTCACTCCCCCGTCCCAATCCGTCGGGCGGACCGGCACGATCCGTCCCGCCACCGGCAGGACGCTGAAATAGGCCAAGACCGGGACGAGGCGTTTGTCAAGTGCGGCCCTGCACAAACGACATCGACGCAAATGTCCCTGCAGCCGTAAAACACCAGTGAGAGGACGTGTTGGCTGGTCATTTCCCCTGGCAGATCGGCAATTCCTTGATCGGTCCCGGAGGATGGTCCTTCTTGTACTGGACGATGATCGGCTCGAGTGTTTCCTTGTGCCAGAATTTCGGCGCGCCGATTTCCTTTAGGCAGGTGTCGTTCCAGTAGAGACCCTGGCTCGCCGGCGATTTGCCCACGGCGACGGCCTTGTCGATGGCGTTGATGTCACGCGCCTGCGGGTAGATGTAGAGCGTCGTGGGATCGTTCTGGATCATCGACATGACATGCTTGGCGTCAGTCTGCGACCAGCTGGTACAGCCATCACTGCGGCCGCCGTTATAGTCGACCAGCTTGCCGAACGGCACGAAACCGTCATGGTTTGCATACTGGCTCTTCGGATCTTTCATCCGGCACATGCCGCCGAGCTTCACCGCCGGATGACCGCCGATCAGGCGTTCCTGGGCATTTGCCGTATCCCCCTCGCCGCTGAACTGGACGAAGCTGCGAAGAAACGGAGCGTCCTGGCCCGGACGAACCTTGTAATACCCCTTGAACGTCTTCTTCATACCGGCCGTCACATAGACGCCGCCGGCCGTCAGGTCGGAATCCATGGCATTGCCGAAATTCTTCACGCAACGCCTGCCGTTGGAGAAATTCGCGACGCTGCCCAGTTTGCGGCCACTGCCGTGGCCGGCAGGGATCGCCTCGAAATCATGGCTGGCTTCGCAGATGATGTAGAAGCGCTTGCCGAGCTTGAAATTGCCCATGTCATTGGGGCGCGTCGCGTCCATGGCGAAATAACAGGGATTCTTGACCGCGCCGGCCGCCAGCTTTTGCAGATAGAGCGTCCGCGCCCGCAGCAGCACGACCTCCGTGATCTGGCCGTCATTGTTGCCGACATGGGCCTTGAGCCAGTCTGGTATGTCTGCCGACTTCGCCGCGACAGATGGTTCGGAGCCAGATATGGCAAAAACGCACGCCATGCAGACGGCGATCAGTATGCGCGCTAAGAACGTCAAAGCGTATTTCCCTTCCAGATCGAGCGCTCGCCTCGCAACAGCCGAGCACGACGACGCGCCTGCCCCGATGCCTACAGGCGACCATGCCGATTGAGTTGCTTATTTGCATTGCGCGAATATGACCATTCAAATTGCTCGCCCCGCTATCACGAGAATTTGACAATGTCCGGGCCGATCTCCATCGCATCCTCTACCCGATCGTTGCTCCGCCACGAGCCTCGAGCAGGCGCCAGGCCAGATGCTCCCAAGGTATCCACAAGCAGAGGCATCGTTAAGAGAGGTTGCAAGGTAAGGTTACTTTAGCAATCTGTTTTTCACCGCCGCGCCTTTATGCAATTTTCACTCCGCCTGAGAAGGCACGGGTGTGGCGGCAACGCCAGGGGACTTGCCCCATGCAAGTCCCTGTCCGGTCAGCCCTGCATCGGACCGCCCATCATCATCCCCGCTCCAGCCGCCGAGGTCGAGATTGGCCCAAAACCGCAGGAAGGTTTCGGCCGGCGGAAAGGCCGTCTCTGGGAAGCAATGTCATGAACCCGATAGCTCATCCATGGTTGCTCGGAGGCAAATCCGTCGCAGATTCCTGGCCGATGAAAGGGTAAATCGATGTAACGCATTGTTTCATCGCTTTATTAGCCTTGACTAATTTTCTGGAACCTTCCCTTCCCTGTCGCCTTTTGTCGGCATCGGTACGCCGAAACGAAAGGAACAGATGATGAAAGCCACTCTCCTCATTGCTACCGCTGCCGCCCTGTCGGCCAGCACTTTTGCATATGCCGGCGATAACGGCGGTAAGGTCACCGGTCTCGTTGGTGGCGCCGCAACGGGCGCCGTCATAGGCGGCCCTGTCGGCGCCGTGATCGGTGGCGCCGTAGGCCTCACTTTGGGCGCGGCCATCGACCCGCCGCCGGATCGCGTCGTCACCTATGTCGAGGACCAGCCGGTCGAGCGCTCGGTCATCGTCAACGAAACTATCCGCGTCGGCCGGCCGCTGCCGGAGCGCGTTGTCTTGACACCGGTTCCCGATGATCGCCGTTATGCCTATGCGATCGTCAACCAGCACCGCGTGATCGTCGACCCGCGCAACCGCGTCGTGGTTCGCGTGATGGAATGACAAGTCCAGGGACGGTCTCGGACGGCCGTTCTTCTGAGGTCGGCGCGTGCCGCCGGCCGCCGCAGGACGTCGCAAGGCCGACTTCCTTCCAGTTTGATGTGTGCAGGAAGCCTCACGCCGAGGCTTCCACCTGGCGCTGATTGACGACGCCATCGGCATCGCCAGAGCCGCGGCCGGGCGGCCTTTGGGTGGAAGATGATCGTCAGACGTCTCGACCCCAGCGTCAGTGAATTGTTCCATCACATTCGGCATCGCGCCATTCCTGCGACGCCACGCATATTTTTCAGCTGACCACTTGATAAATGTTCTCATTTACAGAATAAGACATACAAATCATTCTTTATTTGAGATCGAAATGGATCTTTCCAACGTCGAAATATTTCTCGCGGTCGCCGAGACGTCGAGCATCACCCGCGCCGCGAAGGTCCTCGGTCGCGTGCCGTCGAATGTGAGCGTTCGGGTGCAGCAGCTCGAGCAGCAACTGGATGTCACGCTTTTCAGCCGTGACGGCAAGAAGATGACCTTGACCCGCCAGGGCGAGACGTTCCTCACCTATGCAAGGCGATTGCTTGCGCTGGCCGCCGAGGCGCGCTCCGCCGTCAGGCCGCTATATCCGTCCGGCAGCCTGCGGGTCGGCACGATGGAAAGCACTGCCGCCAGCCGTCTGCCCGAAGTCCTCGCCGCCTTTCGAACCCGTTGGCCCGATGTTTCATTGCGGCTGACCATGGGGCCGACGCGGGAACTGGCGCAGGCCGTGCTCGCCGAAGAGCTCGATTGCGCCCTGATCGCCCGACCGTCCGAGGCGTTGAAGCGGGAGGACGAAGTCTTGGGGATCGATCTCTCCGATCTGGTGTCGCAGACGGTCTATGTTGAAGACGTCATGCTGGTGATCCCGGCTGGCCATCCAGCAATACGAACCGCTGCCGATCTCCAGGTCGACGCGCTCGTAGCGCTTGAGCCCGGATGCACCTATCGCCGCATCGCCGAGCACTGGAGCAAATCGGCGAGTGATCTCAAAGTGGTGGAGTTGAATTCCTATCACGCCATCGCTGCAAGCGTTGCCGCCGGCAATGCCGTCGGCGTCATGCCGAAATCGGTGTTCGATCTCCTGCAACGTCCCGCAGGAAGCACGACCTACGCGCTTGCCTCGGTCGATACGCTCCTGGTTCAGCGTCAAGGCGATCAATCGCCTGCGCTTCGTGCCTTTGCCGAAACCCTTCACGCCCGGGCGCCGGCACGCTGATCTCGCCCAACCCCTCAATCTTCCTGGTCACCTGTATTTTTCAGTCTCGTGTTCCCATGCTTCACCGTGCAGATCCCACCTCCGGAAAGGCCGGACAAACCAGCGTTCAGATTTTTCGCCCCATCCTGGCGGGCGCAACGTTGCGCGAGCGGTTGATCGCCTGCCTTGGCGCACTGATCGGCATCGCATTGACCGGATTGATCTGTGGCATGATCGCAGGGCAAGGGCCCGATCTGCCGCTGATCGTTGCCCCGATGGGGGCTTCCGCCGTACTGCTCTTCGCCATACCGGCCAGTCCCCTCGCCCAACCCTGGTCGATTATCGGCGGCAATACGATCTCGGCTCTGGTCGGCTATTGTGTCGCTCAGTTCATCCATGAGCCGATCCTGGCGATCGCCGTCGGCGTCTCGCTCGCCATTGGCGCCATGTCATTCACCCGCTCCCTGCATCCGCCGGGTGGCGCTGCGGCGCTGACGGCCGTGATGGGCGGTCCAGCGGTGGCCAAATGGGGCATACTTTTCGCTTTCATGCCCGTCGCGGTGAATTCCTGCATCCTCGTCGGCCTGGGCGTGCTGTTTCACAAACTGTCGAAGCGCAGCTATCCGCATGTTGCCGCACCTGCAGCCGCAAACACCCACAATACGGCCGATATGCCGCCGCGGGCGCGTGTCGGCTTCCGGGAGGAAGACGTCGATCGCGCACTCGCCGCACTGGACGAGACGTTCGACATCGACCGCACCGATCTCAGCCGGCTGCTGCAGCAGGTGGAATTGCAGGCATCGATCCGCTCGCACCGGGACCTGACCTGCGATGATATCATGTCGCGCGACGTCATCGCGGTCGGGCCGCAAACGGCGCGCGACGAGGCATTGGCGCTGCTGCTCAAGCACAATATCCGCACCCTGCCGGTCAAGGATGACGACGGCCGGTTGATGGGCACGGTGGGCCTGCGCGAATTGTTGCAAGGGTTCGGCAGCGTGAGTGAAATCAAGTCGAAGGCCGCCACCGCTTTTGCGGATGATCCTGTCATGTCCCTGGTGCCCGCACTCACGGACGGACAGATGCATGCCGTCATCATCATCGACACGGATGGATATGTTCAGGGCCTGATATCCCAAACCGATTTGATGAGCGCCGTGGCCCGTTCGCTGGCCGAGAAGGATTCCGCCGCCTGAGGCTGGGCACGCTTGCTGGCGGCGACATATTTCCGAGGCCGTTCGCCGCGCATGGCTTTCCTTAAAGGTGCCGTCGTCATGCCGGCTTGGATGCGGCAAATGAACAAAATTGCTCGTTTGATGCGATAATTTTGCTTCGACCCGGCCTTTGGTGCAGAATAACAGGAGTCGTTGGGTTCATCCGCCAGATAGGATAGGATGATGCATGTCCTTGCACATCAAACGCGTTTACGACCCAAGTGACGACAGCGACGGCAAGCGCATCCTCGTCGATCGCCTATGGCCACGCGGTTTGAGCAAGACAGAGGCCAAGGTCGACATCTGGTTGAAAGAGGTGGCGCCGAGCCCGGTCTTGCGGCGCTGGTTTGGCCATGATCCCGAGAAATGGACTGAGTTCCGTCGTCGTTACCGCGATGAATTGGAGAAAAATTCCGAGGCGGTCGATGCGTTGAAGAAAGAGATCGGCCGTGCGACGGCAACGATTCTCTATGGCGCCAAGGACAGTGAGCATAACCATGCCATCGTGCTCAAGGATTTCATCGAAAAGACGTAGAGCGCTCTATTCATCGGTGACGATGATGTCCATGGCGATGTCATGCGGCTGCGGATAGATGGTGCGGATGCGGCTCCCGCCATAGCCGACGCCGATGGCGATCGGCTTTTTCGCCATGGCCGCCAGCGTCCGATCGAAATAGCCGCCGCCATAGCCCAGCCGAAAATTCCCCGCATCGAAGCCGACGACCGGTGCGATGACGATATCCGGCACGACGACTGCCCCACGCGCCGGCACCAGGATGTTCCAGATGCCGCGCTCCAACGGCTCGCCGGGTGACCACAAACGGAATTGCAGCGGCGCGCTTTTTTCCACGACCACCGGAAGCGCTATCCGTCCGCCGCGGTCGAGCGCTTCGATCAGCCAGTTGCGCAGGTCGGGCTCGGCCTTGAACGGCCAGTAGAGGCTGACGATACGGCTGCCGATCTTGCCGATCGCCTGGTCGAGATTCTTGGCGATCTTTTCCGACCCGACTTTCCGCGCATCCACGTCCATGCCCATGCGGTCCGCGATCAACCGTTCGCGCTCGGCCTTGCGCCAGCGCGCCACATCACTCCATGTGGAATTGCTGGCCAGCGAGCGGAGTTCCGGCATGAGCTCATGCCTGGAACATGGCGGAGAGGCATATTCGCAAGGCAGGTCGTCGTCATCGGGCATGTCGGATCTCTTGGCAGTTCACGCCAGCGACAAGGTGCGCCGCTTGAAAACCGAAGGCAAACGGAATTACCGGACCAGCGTCATTGCGCTCGGTGGCGAACTGAGCCTGTGGAATCCGCGGCTGCTCGACTGGCTGGTCGAGATGAAGAAAACCAAGCCGGAAATCGCGCTCCGCCCCCATGTCGGGCTGGCGGAGCAATAACTGGACAGGCACGACAGCAGCTGCCTCTGGACTGATCGACGCTTTCAGGCTTGACGCGGGCGCAGCAGTGAATTGATCACCAGTTCGCGGCCGGCACGATTAATGCCCACTGCGTTCGCGCGTCGCTCCGCCAGGCCGAGCGCAATCAACTGATCCGCGAGTTCTACCGAGAGTTCCGGATATGGTCCACGGTTCATGCGCCGTAGCGCCGCCTTCTGCTCCTCCTGCAGATCGTCCCAGTTCGGCGCCATCACATTCTCCTGTCTGCAGACACAACACACTGGAGGCGCTAAAGATCGCGACATGCTTCAGGCGAGACGCCGACATCATTCCGCACAAGCGTCCAGTTCGGTAACCGCAGGGTAACCGACACCGCACAGCTGTCCCAACTTGGGATTTCAGATCGCTCAGGCAAAAAATCTACCTAAACTCGTCGATTCCATCTGTTCAATCGAAAAAGATCGGCTATGGTTTAACTACCGCTGATAGGAGGCAGGCCAAGCATACCATCTTCGGGCGTGGATGATTTTGCCCGCAAGGCGCTGATTTGATCGGCACAGTTCTGCGAGGGAGCGATGTTGACGAAGTTGCCGGATCCGGTCGATATTTATGTGGGATCGCGCATCAAGTTGAAGCGTCAGGCGCTTGGTCTCAGTCAGCACGGTCTCGCACCGCTGATCAATGTGACCTTCCAGCAGTTGCAGAAATATGAGCGCGGCATCAATCGCGTCGGCCCGTCGCGGTTGCAGCTTCTCGCCAAGATTTTTGGCGTGCCGGTCGGCTATTTCTTTGACGACAATCCAAAGGGGCCACCGACACTTAATGCCGTCGATGCGAATCCCGAGACCAACCTCATCATGTCTTTTCTCGGCAGCCGCGACGGTCTCGATCTCAATCGGTCCTTTCTGAAGATCAAGGACATGGCAACGCGCAGAATGATCGTCATGCTCGTCAACACCGTCGCCGGGCTCAATGAGCCGCAGGCCTCGTCGGAAATTACCCTGCCCCCCGACCCTTCCATGTCGTGATCATTTGCACCTCTTCATGTTCACCCCTTACGTCGCATCCCTTCTTCCGCCGCTGCCTCCAGCCTTTTGACGCCCCAGCCTTTTGACGCCCTTGTGACGCCGGCCATGTTTCATTCCTTGCCAGTCGAGTAGAGGGGAACGGTTGAAAAATGGAAGACACGATTCTTGTTGAGAATATCGAAACGGACCTCGTCCATGAACTGGTGTCGCTGACGCGGCTGGTCACCTATGCGCGCAATTGCGCCCGCGATCTCAAAGTCGAAATGCCGTCCTATTGCCTGGATATGGCACTTTCGGCGCTTCTGACCGAGGTCGAGAAGCGGGGCTTGTCGATCAACGAGGTGACGACGAAGGACAGCTACGGCATTCCGGCGGCGTTCCACTGAACAACGATTGCGATGTCACCAAACTGGCGTTTCTTAAAGCGTGCCTCGCGAAAGTGTGCCGCGTTTCGCGAATGAGGTATGCTCTAGGAGACGCCGGCAAGGCGCAGGCCGTTGTAAAATTCTTCGTTGGCCGCACTGTTCTTGTCCGGCGAAAGCCTGACGATTTCGCGCGCCGTCATGCCGGGATAGATTTCCATCAATCGATCGGCGGCGTTGCGGGCCTCGTCGAGATCGCCGCTCAATGCCAGGCTCGCGGTCAGCACACGCAGTGCCGGCTCGTCATTGCTCATTTTTCTGCACAGTTCGACCGATTTGCCATAATCGCCGATCTTGAAGGCGATGCTGGCGCCGGCCCACCAATAAATGTCGGGCGCCATCGGATTGAGATCGATCGCCAGCTCGAACCGCTTCCAGCCCTCGGCAGGTTCGCCGAAATGAGCGAGCGCATCGGCATATTGCAGCAACAGATCGGCCGAATGCGGCGCGAGCGTCTCGGCTTCGGCGAACTTGAGCGCCGAGCCCTCGTAATCGCGCTGGTAGAGCGCAACCACCGCCGACATCCAATGGCCCATGCACGAGGCCGGATCGGCTTCGATCGCCGCCTCTGCTTCAGCGCGCGCGCGTTGCAGCAGATAGGGATCGTTACCGCCGAGCATCAGCCATTCGAGCTGCAGCGTCTGCGCGATCCGGGCACGGGGTGCCGCCATGCCTCGGTCGAGGTCGACCGCTTGGCGAAACTCCCGCCGGGCGCGCCGCAAAAGCGGAAGATCGCAGTTCTTGAGAAGCCGCTGCCCCTCCAGGAGATGCAGATATGCGGTGGGTGTGTAGACGCCCGACGGGTCCAGGCTGTGCCTTTCGATCACCTCGGCGACGGTCGCAGCAATGCTTTTCGACAGGAACCGGAAGGCAAGATGAAAATTCTTGCCACCCAGGACATATTCCGCCGACCAGAGGATTTGCGAGCTTGCTTCATGCACGACCGAACAGGAAATATGGTCGGGGGTGAGCAAGGTGCTGCGGACGGTGAAGTCGAGATTTGCAAGCCGATCGGCCGGCGCCTCGCCCGACATGGCAAAGGTCGTATGCGGCGCGATTACCGCGAAAGAACGGAAGCGCGTCAGGCTATTGGCCACATCCTCGATGAAGGCATTGATGATCGGCGATGCGGCCGTTCCATCCACCTGTATCGGGGCACGGAAACCGACACGTGAGACGGTGTGATTGCGCGCGCTGACCTCATGCGGGATAACCAGCGCGTTGCCGCTCAGCACACGCTTATGGATCGCCGTCACGGCAGCGGATGGCGCGCGCTGCTCGCTCTTGAGGACCCGCGACAGCGTCTCATAGGTCCGCGCAATGCCGTCGGTGTGGCCGGAGCGCGCATAGGCTTCCATGACCAATCGGTAGCTGTCTTCACGATCCGGCTCGTAATCGATGACGAGCTTGGCGACAGCGGCGATATCCCGCTGCTTCGAGGCACCGAAACGCGTGAGGTCTTCGAGCAGGGTCGCCGCGAGACTGAAGAAATGATCGCGGATGCGACCGCGTTCGGAGAGCAGCCAGAGATAGAACTGATCCTGGCCGGTATCGATGCCATCGAGCAATTGTCCGCGCATCAGCGACAGCGCACGCATTCTTTTCTCGATATCCGTCGCCTGACAGCCCTCGAGGAAAAAGGCGAGATCGGAGCGCTCGCTGCCGGGACCAGCCACCAACATAGTGCCGGGCGCAAGCACGAACGGCTCGTCTTCCGGCTGCAGCTTTTTCAAGCGCATCAGCAACTGCCTGAGATTGGCGAGCGCACGCGCCTGGTCGACATCCTCCCACAGCATCGACGCGAGCACCTGTCGGGACTGCTTTTTCTCCGGCGCCAGAATCAAGGCGGCGATCAAGGCATAGCCTTTTTCCGGAAATGTCGTCGGCGTTGCGACTTCTATTTCCGGCACCCCCAATATCCTGATGAGCGCGCTGCGAGATTTCATCGGCGTGCAACATGTTTGGCAAGACGCCATGACGGTCGCCGGAAATCCGGGGATGGTATTGCGAGGCACTCGTTAGCTGCGATCATCCGACAGACGCGTTGTTGGCGTTGACATTGTCCGGGAGAAACGTTGCCCTGCCCTTGCGGCGCAAGACTTTCGAAACGCATCGCAGTGCGCCGCCGTGCTCGGCAACAGATTCCGCCCCGCCGACCAATATGACGTCAAATCCGAGGGAATGCCATAGCGCAACATTTTCGTTGTCGAAGGCCAGCAGAGAATAATTTTCCCCAAAAGACGGCATCCAGACCAAAGGCTTCGCTTCACCCGGCCGAATGCCGTTTTCGACGATCACATTGTTGTAGAGTCGGGGAAAAAACCTCTGGCCGACCAAGCCCGGCGCGAAGGGCACGGGATTGCGCAGAACCGCGAACCCAGCCCGCGACAGATGACGGGCGCAGGCATCGATCTGCCTCTTTGCTGAAACGACCTGGGCCGCATGGGGATGCGACGGAGAGACAGGGTCGGCAATCAGAAGCAACGGCTGTCCGGATTGGGAAAGTCCGGTGATGGAGACGAACTGATCGACATGCAGCCCGAACTGATACCATCGATCTGCCTGGCAGATGCTGGCAGCCGCCGCCGTCAATCCATCGGTCGGGAGGTGGAGGGCGGGTGAACCGGCATGCCGCGCCCTCAACTCGTCGGCACGAAAGCCGAAGACATGCACCGGCCTGGCATCCAGCGCTTGAATGCGGTCAAGCGCGTGCTGCAAACCGGAATCGCCGCCGAAGTGGCGCGCGGCGGACAGTCTTATGCTGTCGAAGCCGACGATGCGAAAATCCGGCCCCACGAGATGGTTGCCGCCGGCCATGTGCAGTTCCAGGCGCTCCCAGGTGCAGCGCTGCTGCCGCGCCAGCCATCGCGCCAGGGAATTCGCATTGTCCGTAAACGTGTCGCCGATGCGATAGCCGTCGCAGCCGATACGAACATGCAGGCAATCCTGGATCCAGAACCCACTCTTGCTCAACGCACCGTCGCCGACATCGACCAGCGTGGCCGAACACCGGAGCGCCAGATGCGACAGCCATGCCTCGGCGCGAGCCCTTCCGGAGCCTTCGCAGAGCAGCAAAACATGCATGTGTGGCTTGAACGAAGCAACGAGATTGCCGATCATCGCCAAGACCGTCGCTGCCGCACCTTGATCCTTGTCGAGAATGAATTGCGGCAAGGCTATAGCAATCTCCTCGATCACATCACCGCAGTCCTCGACGAAACTCGGCTGCAAAGCAGATCGACGCTTGTCAGTCACCGAAGGCGCTCCTCCAGGCGGCTGAAGAATCCTGTACGCTGGAAGATCCAGCTCCTCGCGACAGACGCTACAGCCGGTTGCAGCAGATGATCGAGCAGACGCACCGCATCCTGCCGCTTGGCCTGTCTGTGGTGCTGCGACAGCGATGCAATCGCGCTTGCCCGCTCCTCGTCGGCAATATTTGCCGCAGCCAGGATCATCCGCCAGGAACGCTTGGAAAAATGCAGGCTCCGGGCAGCCTGCAGCAGCGATTGCCGCTGCGGCGTGGAGAAAGGCAGGTTCGGCAGTTCGAGGGTCGCCTCGACATCGACAAGCGCGAGCGACACCGGTTGATACGCCAATTCCGCCGGCGCATGAGCGACCGCGACATCGGCATCGGAGACGCGGCGGCCGGAGGCGTAGTCGTGGAAGATGGCTCCGATCCCCTCCATGCCGAATGCGGCACATTCAGCAGCCCGCAACGCCCCCATGCTGGCCGCGCCAGCCACATGGATACCCTCGGACAGCGCATAGAGGATTTCCTTGTGCCACACGGCAGCCGTGTCGCCGTAAAGGCCATCGATCAACCCGATCGCCGAGACGCCATCACGGACGGCGGCGAGAATATCCCCCGCGGCCGCCGGCCCGCGAACACTGAGCGCACGATACCGGCTCATATCGACACCGAAGATGCTCGGCCCTGCAAAGACGACGGTTTTCATCGGACGCCGGCCCTCCCGAGAAAATCGCCGAGCGCGTTGGCCGAGAAGACCTGCAGGCCGGTGCTGGCGACCGACAGTCCCGGCACCAGCACACGGACCACGACAACGCCATCCACGCCGGTCGGCAAGGGAAAGACATAGATATCCTCGATACCGCGCTCAATCAGCCAGGCCGCGAGCCGCTGCCAGTCCGGTACAACAGGCTCCGGCACAACAGGGTCCGGCGCCAGATCCAGCCGCCGGTTGTCGAGCGGCATCCCCATTGTCGGGCGATGATCCGGCGCAGATGTGGGACCATAGCGGCTGGGCTCGAGATCGTCGCGCGCGCCGGAAATGTCTGTGAGCCGCGATTGTACCGCTTCCAGCAAGGCAGCCAGCGCTGCCTCTGCCAGATCGAGCCGACAGGCCAGGCCAGCCGAGCGACGCGTCACCGGGCCTGACGGGGCACTGATATCGCGCGGGATGACGGCCATCACGGCCGGGACAGCCAGATTGCTGGTGATGTCATAAAATTCGGGTGTAATGCCGGCATTCGCCAGGCGCCGCACGGCCTCGTCCAGATCGGCATTGATGCCGGCCCGATAGTCGAGACGGCGATGGTCGCGGCCCATCGCGCCAAGCGCGTCGATCAGGAAGGCGCTGTGATGTTCGACCAGTTCCAGCAGCGCGCGCAAGGTGGCGAAATCGAGATCGAACCCCGCCGCAAGCCCTTGCGACGTCATCTTGAAACTGGTGCGATCCCAGGGGAAATCGACCCGCATGTCCATCCCGATCAATTCATAGGGCGCATACACGTCCCGACCCGTCCGGTGGCTGAACCCCTTGACCCAGGCCCGATCGACCTGCCGGTCCAGCCTGGGGAAGTCACAGCGTGCCAGCTGATCGAGAGGCACGATCGGCATGCCCCGCTCGACAACCGAAACAATGGAGCCGATCTCGGAAATCAACGGCTTCGTCGCCTCGGCCACCGCTCCCTCGATGGCTTCCATGATGGCGCCGATGCGCGCCATGTCGGCCCGCAGCGCCTTTCCCTGGGAAACGGAAAGACAGCGGGAATTCGGCCGGCAGGCAAACCATACGGGAATGCCGATAATATCGAGATCGGTGACATCGCCGACGCGGGTGATGCCGAACCGCTGCAATATGGCGGCCGACAGCAGCTCTTTGGGATGCCTGCTGTCAGCCTTGGTTTTCGTGAATGAAACGGTCACGCGTTTATCGAGTGCATGCCGCTCACTTCGGCGTGTCGGACAGGATCGCCTGCGTCAGGTCGGTTCCCGTCGCCGACGGCCCGGTCGCCTTGAGCGCGGCCTGGATCGGCATCTGCGACATGCGATTGAGGTCCCAGTCGCCGTCCGAAACCGCACCGACAAAGGTGAATTCGGCTTCGGAGATCGTCGCGCCGCCGGCCAGCACCGTTTCGATGCCCTGCGCCTGGTTGGGGTCGATGTGGGTGTTCGGGTTGCCGTCCTGTGTCGCAAGCCAGGTGCGTGCGGCGGCACCGACATGCGCATAGCCGTCGACGCCGGGATTCAGCGCTTCATAATCAAGGATGGCCTGATGCGGCACCAGCGCCGCACGCAACGGCACTGTCCTGATAAACAGGACCCCGGCGCCCTTTTTGCCGATGACGTAAAAGTTGGAATCAGCCATTTGTCTCCCCTTTCTAGACGATTAGCCAAATTCTGCTCTTCCCGCAGAGGAAGAAATTCCGTGTATATTTCGTTTCCGCCGCTTCTCGAAAAGTTTATCCCCCCCGGGGATTGGCAAATACACTTGCACGCTTGAAAACACGCACACAGTTTCCTAAAATAAAGAATGCCGGAAGAGATAATTTTAACAATTGTCAATCGCGACAATCGACGATATTCCTGCAATGGAACTCCAGCTCTCGATACTCTGTGCTTACATTCTGTCGAGTTGCATTGACATTAGACGCGACACGCCTGGGAAATGGAAGAGGGCAAAAATCCTGGTTTGACGCTCGTGTGACGCTCATTCTGTATTTCAAGCTGCTTCGACCCACCATCTAAAATGGTATGTCAGACTCTTGATTTCGGTTGTAGCAGGCACGGGATTGTACAGATGAAATTCAACAAATCCTTCGCCAGGTTCCAGGAGCATGTGAAGCCGTTTGCGCGCGCCGACGATGTCGGTTTCGTGATTACCGAGTTCCTTTGGTTCGCAGGACGCCCCTTCTACCCTCTCGCGTCGATATTGGAATCGACCGTCGCCAGCGTTTGCCTGAGCGCGCAGGATGCGCCGCCGGCGGACGAGGACGATCTCGACCTCATCTTCCGCATGCGGGCGGAAAACGGCGGGCATTTCTATGAAATCGTCCTGCGATCGGAAGCCGGCACATCCTATGGCGGCTGGACCTGGGGTCAGGACCTCGAAATCTCACAGGACATCGTCAACGGCTATCACGTGCTGGTCGTCGATGCCAAAGGCGTCAGCGAACGCTTCGAATACGATTCCGTGCTTCGCCGATACGGCTGCCCGGGATCGATGTTCCTGAAAAATCAGGGGTCGCCGGGGCGGCTTTATCGGGAAATGTCGCAGTAAGAGCGGCTTGGCGCCTGGCGCCGAACCCAGCGGCTGCAATCAGGCCTGGGCATATGCCGTCCCAGGGGCGGCTCACGCGAACATCTTCCTGGCGGAAATAGCGGGGCAAGACCTCCATAGCGCGACCTTCATCATGCACCAGGACCGCCAGCGCCAGCTGACAGCGGAAGCCCGGCACGCGTAATAGCGATAAATATCAACGCTTTGTAATTTGTCTCCAACGAGACGGATTCTAAACAGTTGCGCCGGTCAAAAAAGATGATAACGTTTCAAGTAAATTGATTGTTATATGGTTTCCATCACCGTTTGGGAGGACGTGACATGACCAGCAATGAAAAATCCATGCCTGAAATCCGCCGCCGCACCCTGCTCGCAGGTGCTGGAAGTGCCGCGGTATTATCAATGACCGGAGGCCTCGCACGCGCCGCCGATGCCGTGAGTGGCGAGATCGTCATCCTCAACTGGCTCGGCGGCTCCGAGCTCGACATGATGCACGCCATCCAGAAGGCGTTCCTGGCGAAACATCCCGGCGTCACCATCCGCGAGGTCAACATCACCGGCCAGGGCGACATGCGCGGCGGCATCCGCACAGCGCTGATGAGCGGTGAGGTTGTGGACGTCGTCATCAACACATGGCCCGCCTTCCGCAAGGAACTGGCCGACGCCAACTTGCTGCGGCCCATCGACGATCAGTGGAAATCCTTTGGCTGGGACAAGCCGCTCGGCCAATCCTGGCGCGATCTCGGCTCGATCGGCAGCACCACCTATGGCCTGACCTACACCTATGGCGACCGCTCCGGCATCTGGTACAAGAAGGAGCATCTCGCCAAGGCCGGCATCACAGAACCACCGAAGACCTGGGATGAATTCCTCGGCACCTTCGCCAAGCTGACCAAGGCTGGCTTTGCCGCCCCGGTCGCCATTCCCGGCAAATACTGGGCGCATGCCGAATGGTTCGAGAGCCTGCTCTTGCGCTCGGCTGGCGTCGAGACGGCGGCAAAACTGGGCGCCCACAAGATCCCGTGGACTGACCCCGCGGTCAAGGCGGCGCTGACCAAGTATGCTGAGATGCTCAACGCCGGCTGCTGCGGCGCGCCGAACACCATGCTGGCCAACGATTGGGACGGCGAGGCTGACCAGGTCTTCCAGGCCAATGCCAAGAATTATCTGTTGATCGGCATGTGGATGAACAACCGCGCCAAGAATGACTACAAGCTTGTCGAGGGCAAGGATTACAGCCTCTTCCAGTTCCCCTCGCTCGGCATGGGCCATGACGACACGACCAGCGTCGACGCCAAGGAGTTCCTGGTGACCGCCAATGGCGCCAATCCAAAGGCCGCCGACGCCTTCCTCGATTTCTGGACGCATGCCGAGGCGGCCAACATTCTTGCCAAGACAGGCTATGCTTCGCCGAGCAAGGAGACGGATGCTTCGCTCTACGGCGAAGCGCAGAAAACAGCGACTGCCGCCGTCGCCAATGCCAAGCCGCAATTCGTGCTCGGCGACCTGCTGCCCGGCGACCTGGTCGACGAATATCGCGTGCAGTTGCAGAAATTCCTGCAGGATCCGTCGCCCGCCAATATCGACACGGTGCTCGCCGCCATCGAGACCAAGGCACAAGGGGCCTATTGATGGGCGCCTCCGCCTCCTCGATGCGGGAACCGGTGGGCGTGGTGCAGGCCTCGCCCCTGGCGGCGGGCCTTGCCAGCCGCCGGCGCCTGCTTGGGGAGCGGCCCGCCGCGCTGATCCTGATCGCGCCGGCGATCGTGCTGTTCGCGATCGCCGTCCTCTACCCGCTCGAGGAAACCATCCGCCTGAGCTTCTGGGACATCCAGGGGCTCAAGAAACCCTCCTTCGTCGGCTTCGGCAATTATATAAAGCTGTTCTCCGACGTGGCCTTTCGCAATACGCTGCTGACCACGCTGATCTTCACCATCGGCGTCACCGCGATCTCCGTGGCGATCGGCTGGGTGCTGGCGATGCTGTGCGCCTTTGCGCCCAGGGAGACCCTGCCCTTCCGGGTGATGATCTTCGCCGCCTTCGGCGTCTCGGAAGCCGTGTCCGGCTATATGTGGATCGGCATCTACCGTCCGGATGCCGGCGGTCTGCTCAATTCGCTGATCCAGCTTTTCGGCTTTCCCGGCTTTTCGCACGCCTGGCTTGGTGATCCCAATACCGCGCTCTGGGCGCTGATCATCGCTGCCTCCTGGAGTGCGGTCGGCCTGCCGCTGATGCTGATCTTCGCCTCGATCCAGGCAATCCCGAAATCAGTGCTCGAAGCCGCCTATATGGACGGCGCCAAGCCGATATCGACTATGCGTCACATCATGGTGCCGCTGTCGCTGCCGGGCGTGCGCGTCGGTGTGTTCATCAATCTGCTGACGGCGTTGCGCAGCTTCGACATCATCTTCATCCTGACGGGTGGCGGGCCGGTCCGCTCCACCGAAACGGTCGGCTATTTCATGTACCGGGAATCGATGACCCAGTTCAAGCTGGGCTATGGCGCGGCGGCCACCGTCGTTCTGCTGCTGGCCGTCCTCGTCGTCTCGACGCCCGCCATCATCCAGAGAACGGCAGGTGCGAAATGATCGGCAAGGCGCCCCGCTGGATTGTGATTGTCGTCGGCCTGGTCGCCTGCATCTGGATGATCCCGATCGTCGGCGTGATCGTCACGTCGCTAAGGCCGCCCGAGGGCGCGTCCCTCGGCTGGTGGCATTTCGACCATTTCGATTTCACCTTCGATGCCTGGCGCCGGGTCTGGGACAAATATCCGCTCGCCGCCTCCATGGTGGTGACGGTCAAGGCGGCGGGCATCGCGACGGTGCTGACCATGCTGCTGGCGCCGGCGGCGGCTTACGCCTTCCACTTCCTGAATTTCCCCTTCCGTCGCCTGCTCCTTGTGATCATCATCAACGCTTTCGTGCTGCCGCAGCAGGTGGTGATCATCCCGCTCTTCACCCTGTGGCGGCAACTGGGGCTGATCGACAACATCGCATCCGTCCTCATCCCCTATGTCGGACTGTCCTTCGCCTGGTCGATCTTCCTGGTCAAAAACTTCTTCGAGGATTTCCCACGCGAACTGGTCGAGGCGGCCAAGGTCGACGGCTGCAGCCCACTGGCGACCTTCCGCCATATCGTCCTGCCCAACAGCCTGTCGCCCATCTTCGCCGTCGGCATCCTGCAGTTCCTCTGGACCTGGAACGCCCTGCTGCTGCCGATGCTCTTCCTCCGCAACAACATCCCCCTGCCCGTCCTGCTCGCCCGCATTTCCGGCAGCTACGACGTCAACTGGGACCTGAGATCGGTGGCGGCCATCATCGTCACCATCGTCCCCCTCTTGGTTTTCCTCGTCTTCCAACGTCAATTCGCCGCGGGCTCGCAGACACGCTCCGGCGCAAAGGAATAGCACCATGCCCAAGCCCCTGAACAAGCCGCTCCGTTACCGCCAGATTCATCTCGATTTCCATACGTCCGAGCATATTCCCGGCATCGGCGCGGATTTCGATCCCGACACGTTCGTGTCGACGCTGAAGGCCGCGCATGTGGATTCGATCACTATCTTTGCCAAGTGCCATCACGGCTGGTCCTACTATCCGACCAAGGTCGGTAAGCCGCATCCGCATCTCGCCCGCCCCGACCTGCTGGGCGACATGGTCAAGGCGCTCTCGGCCGCCGATATTGAGAGCCCGATCTACATCTCCGTGCAATGGGATGAACTCTCGGCGCGCGAACATCCGGAATGGCGCGTGCTGAGCGCTTCAAACCACTACCACCGTGACCGGCCGGCCGACCCGTCGTCCGCCAAGCAGCTCAGCCCCGCCTGGCACACGCTCTGCCTCAACCATGCGGGCCTGAGGAAATACATCCTCGACCAGGCGCGCGAAGTCGCCAGCATCTACCCGACGCAAGGCCTGTTCTTCGACATCATCCTGACGCCGGATTGCGTCTGCTCGGCCTGCATCGAGCGGATGATCTGCGAAGGCCTCGATCCTGAAAACCCGGCCGACCGGCTGAAGAATGACGAAGCGGTCAACGAACAGTTCCGCCACGAAACCAGCGAGGCGCTGTTTGCCGAATTCCCTGGCCTGCGCGTCTTCTACAATTGCGGCCATATCCACAAGCAGGGGCCGGGCCGCTTCGGCAGCTATTCCCATCTGGAGCTCGAAAGCCTGCCGACCGGCGGCTGGGGCTATGACCACTTTCCCTCCAGCGCCCGCTATGCGGCGACGCTCGGCATGGATTTCCTCGCCCATACCGGCAAGTTCCACACGACCTGGGGCGAATTCGGCGGCTTCAAGCATCCCGACGCGCTCGACTATGAATGCGCCCAGATGGTGGCGCTCGGCTCCAAATGCCTGGTCGGCGACCAGTTGCATCCGAACGGCGCGATCAATCCCGACACCTATGCCTCGATCGCGCCTGCCTATGAGCGCATCGCCAAGCTCGAACCCTATCTTGAAGGCGCAAGGCAGGTTTCCGAAATCGCCATCCTCTCGGCCGAGCATATGGACCCGCAAGGCGGCCGCAACCATCCGAGCGATGACGGCGCCGCCCAGATGCTGCAAGAGCTCAAACGTCCATTCGATATGCTCGATCTCACCGGGCGGTTCGAACAATACCGGCTGATCATCCTGCCCGACCAGATTCCGGTGGACGCCGCCCTGGCGGCGCGGCTGAAAGCTTACGTCGCGGGCGGCGGCAATATCCTGGCCTCCTGGCATTCGGGCCTCGACGCCGACGGCAAGTTCGCCCTCGATTTCGGCATTTCACGCGGGGCTGCCCCGATCGCCTTCCGGCCGAGCTATGTCAAGGCTGGCAAGGATCTCGACCCGTCCATGCCCGAAACCGCCTTCGTGATGTATGACGAGGCAGAAACAGTGCAATCGACAGGGGCCAATGTGCTGGCCGGCATCTACCCGTCTTATTTCAACCGGTCCTACAAGCATTTCTGCTCGCACCAGCACGCACCCGACGATACGGCCGCCGATGCACTCGGCGCTGCCGTGACCGAGCACAATGGCCTTGCCTATATCGCCTATCCGATCTTCAGGCTCTACCGAGCCGTCGGCCAGCCGCTCTATAAATATCTCGTCCGTGGCGTGCTCGACCGCCTGGTGCCGAACCCGGCCATGGTCACCGACCTGCCCTCCTCCGGCCGCGCGACGCTGACGCAGCAGATCGAGCACGACCGCCACGTGCTGCACCTGCTCTACGGCCCGCCGCAGATCCGCGGCAAAGAGATCCGCACCGAGGACAACGGCACCCGCGTGATGGAAATGATCGAGGACATCCCGGCAATCGGCCCGGTCAGCGCCACCGTCCGCCTGCCATCGACGCCGCGACGCGTCTTCGATGCGCTGACCGGCGAAGACCTGCCCTGGAATGCCGCCGATGACGGTCTCGTCAGCATTACCGTGCCGCGCCTGCGCATCCACAGCGCCGTGGTTTTCGAAGGCGCCTGATGCCGGCGGAAACCACTGACATGTCGATGTTTTCGCCCGCCGGCCGTGCTGGCGGGCGGCGGGCGGCTGGGTTATACGACAGGGAGACGCGACGTCGGACATTTTCTTTGAAGTTTAAGTGCAGGAGCCCGCTTGAAATGCGACATGTGAACAAGACGACCGGCCGGCGACGCGGAGCCACGGTCATCGACGTTGCCAAGGCAGCCAATGTGGCGATCGGCACCGTGTCGCGATATCTCAACGGCCAGACCATCCGCCGCTCCAACCGCGAGCAGATCGAGCAGGCGATCCAGGAACTCGGCTACCGCCGCAATGTCGCGGCCGCCTCGATCCGCACCGACCTCACTCATATGATAGGCTTCCTGGTGCCGACCTTCGACGAATTCCATGCGCGCATGCTGGAGCACCTGGCCAATTCCGTGCGCCGCACAGGCCGGGCGCTGCTCACCTATTGCCACAGCGGCGACCCGCGCATCGTCGCCGAGGCCCTGGATTTCTTCGCCTCCCAGCGGGTAGATGCGCTGATCATGGATGGCACGGCCGAAGTCTATGACCGCGTCGACGACCTGATCGAGCACGACGTGCCGATCATCTTCTACAACAACGACGTTCGTGGCCTCGCCGCCGACCGGGTCATGGTCGAGAACCAGCGCGCCAGCCACCGCATCGTCAGCCACCTGATCGATCTCGGCCACCGCCGCATCGGCATCCTGACCGGCGATCCGCGCAATTCCTCCGGCATCGAGCGGCTTGCCGGCTATGAACAGGCGCTGCGCGACCGCGGCATCGCCATCGAGCCGGCCCTTTCGGCGCGCGGCAACTGGGTGATCGATGGCGGCTACGAAGCGACGAAGCGGCTGATGACATCGGACAATCCGCCGACGGCAATCTTCTCCGCCAATTACGGCATGGCCATCGGCGCGCTAAGCTGGCTGAAGGAAAATGGCCGGCATGTGCCGGATGACGTCTCGCTGGCGAGCTTTGACGATGTGCCGGTCTTCCGCCTCTACGAGGCCGGCGTTACCACCGTAGCGCAGCCGGTCGCCAGGATTGCCGAGACGATCACCGACATTCTCGTCGAACGCCTGGCAGAGCCATCCAGCGGGATGACGCGCAGCGTCGTCCTCGAATGCGACATCATCCTGCGCGGCTCGACCCGACGCATCACATGACGCCCTAACGCGTCGAACGGTTGAAGGGAGGAAGCCTTGGCCCGCGTAGAACTCAAGAACATCCACAAATCCTATGCGAGCTTCGAGGCGATCGCCAATCTCAACCTGGCAATCGATGACGGCTCGTTCACCGTGCTTGTCGGCCCGTCCGGCTGTGGCAAATCCACCCTGCTGCGCATGATCGCCGGGCTCGAGAAAATAACCGCCGGCGACCTCGTCATCGACGGACGGCGCGTCAACGATGCCGACCCGATCGAGCGCGGCGTGGCCATGGTTTTCCAGAACTATGCGCTCTATCCGCACATGACGGTCGAGCAGAATATCGGCTTCTCGCTGCGCATGGCCGGCCTGGGTAAGGCCGATATCGAACGCAGCGTCACGGCTGCCGCCGCCACATTGCAGCTCGAAACGCTGATGAAGCGCAAGCCCGCCGAGCTTTCGGGCGGCCAGCGCCAGCGCGTCGCCATCGGCCGCGCCATCGTCCGCAATCCGGCCGTCTTCCTGTTCGACGAGCCGCTCTCCAATCTCGATGCCGAGTTGCGCGTGTCGATGCGCGTCGAAATCGCCAAGCTGCATCGCCGCATCGGCTCAACCATGATCTATGTCACCCATGACCAGACCGAGGCGATGACGCTGGCCGACAAGATTGTTGTCATGCGCGCCGGCAAGATCGAACAAACCGGCACACCAGATATGCTTTATGCCAATCCCGACAATCTGTTCGTCGCCGGCTTCATCGGCTCGCCGCGGATGAATTTCCTCGATGGCCGGCTGGGCGGAGACGGCACTATACGACTTGACTGTGGCGCGAGCCTGCGCAGCGGCCATGTCCCATCATCCGCCGACATGCCGGTCAAAGTCGGCATCCGGCCTGAGCATTTCACCGGCAGGGATGCGGCCGGCGGCACGATCGAGGTGAAGATCGACGTCGTCGAAAATCTTGGCGGCACGCGCTTCCTCTACGGCACGCTGACCACCGGGCAGGCTGTGATCGTCGAGGACCGCTCGGAAACCTCGTTCCGGCCGGGTGAAACCGTGAATGTCGGCTTTCCCGGCGCCAGGGCGCTGGTCTTCGGCGCCGACGGCAACCGCATCCGCGCCGTCGAATCAGCCAGCATCGCGCCGGCAGCCTGATCATGACCGATAATCGCCTCTGGTATGACACGCCGGCGCGTCTCTGGACCGATGCGCTACCGCTTGGCAACGGCAGGCTCGGCGCCATGGTGTTCGGCGATCCGCTGCATGAACGGCTGCAGATCAACGAGGACACGTTCTGGGCGGGAGGCCCTTATCAACCGGCCAATCCCGACGCACTTGCCCATCTCGACCCTGTCCGCCAGCTGATTTTCGCCGGCCGCTATGCCGAGGCACAGGCGCTCGCCGACCTGCATCTGATGGCCCGGCCCCTGAAGCAGATGTCCTATCAACCGGTCGGCGACCTCCACATCGACATGACGCATACGGGGCCGATCTCCGCCTATCGGCGCGCGCTGGATCTGGACACGGCGACGGCCACGGTCTGCTATCAGGCGGACGGAACCGAATTCCGACGCGAGACCTTCGTCTCGCCGGTGGATGGCGTGCTTGTCCTGCGCCTTTCCGCCGACAAAGCCGGTGCGGTCGGATGCAAAATCTCGCTCACCAGTCCGCAACAAAGCCAACTGGCCGCAGCGGAAGATGCGCGGCTGACGCTGTCGGGCATCGGCAAATCCGAATCCGGCATCGCCGCCGCGCTGCGCTTCACCGTGGGAGTCCGACTGGCAATCTCGGGCGGAACGGTGCGGCGCGAGGCAGACGCCCTCCAAGTGGCGAATGCCGACGAAATCCTGATTCTGCTCGACGCTGCCACCAATTTCCGGCGCCATGACGACGTCTCCGGTGACCCCGCCGCGATCGTCGCCGACCGGCTGGACAAAGCCAGCCGCCGCCATTTCGAGGACTTGCTGCGCGACCACGTCGCCGAACACCGCAGACTGTTCCGCACCTTCGCCATCGACCTCGGCACCGCCCCTGCCGCGGCGCTGCCGACGAACCAGCGCATCGCCGCCTTTGCAGGGGGCGACGATCCCGCGCTTGCGGCGCTCTATGTGCAGTTCGGCCGCTACCTGATGATCTCCTCTTCTCGGCCGGGCACGCAACCCGCCAACCTGCAAGGCATCTGGAACCAGGAGATCGACCCGCCCTGGGGCAGCAAATACACCGCCAACATCAATCTGCAGATGAATTACTGGCTGCCGGCGCCGGCCAATCTGCCGTACTGCATCGAACCGCTCGTCGTGATGGCCGAGGATCTGGCCGAGACCGGTCAGACGACCGCGCGTATCCAATACGGCGCGCGCGGCTGGGTCATGCATCACAACACCGATCTCTGGCGCGCCACCGCCCCCATCGACGGCGCCCCCTGGGGCCTGTGGCCAACAGGCGGCGCCTGGCTGATGACGCAACTGCTCGACCTCAGTGACTATCTGGACGATGCCGAGGCCATGCAACAGAGGTTGTTTCCACTCGCCAAGAGCGCCGCACTATTCCTGTTCGACATACTCCTCCCCCTTCCCGGTACCGACCATCTGGTGACCAACCCCTCGCTGTCGCCGGAAAACGTCCACCCACATGGCGCCTCGATCTGCGCCGGGCCGGCCATGGACAGCCAGATCATCCGCGATTTCCTCCACCGCCTGCGCCCGCTTGCCATCTTAATCGACGGCGAGACTGACCTGATCGCCGAAATCGACCGCGTCCTGCCGCGCTTGCCGCCCGATCGCATCGGCGCGGCCAGCCAGTTGCAGGAATGGCTCGACGATTGGGACATGCAGGCCCCGGAAATCCACCATCGCCACGTCTCGCATCTCTACGGCCTCTATCCCAGTTGGCAAATCAACATGGACGACACACCGGCGCTTGCCGCCGCCGCCCGCCGCTCGCTCGAGATCCGCGGTGACGACGCGACCGGCTGGGGTATCGGCTGGTGCCTCAATCTCTGGGCACGCTTGCGCGACGGCGACCACGCCTTCGACGTCCTCAAACTTCTGCTCAGCCCCGAGCGGACCTACACCAACCTGTTCGACGCCCATCCGCCCTTCCAGATCGACGGCAATTTCGGCGGCGCCGCCGGCATCCTTGAAATGCTGGTTCAGTCACGCCCAAATGAACTCCATCTCCTGCCTGCCCTGCCCTCCGGCTGGTCCCGCGGCGCACTGCACGGCCTCCGCACCCGCGGCGGCCTGCTTCTCGATCTCGAATGGCAAAATGGCAGGCCGACAGCGATCACCCTCACAGCCAGCCGGGCGGCGACCTTCGTGCTGCGCTTCGGCGGGTGGAGGCTGCCGATGGACTTGGCAAAGGGAGACCATCGCAGCGTGATGATTCCGGACACTTTTTCGAGCGATTAGCCGGATTGGTCGACACGCCGCCGCGCCCCGGCCCGGCAGACCGACCAAAACCACGGCGATCACGCTTACATCGCTCTTCCAAGGACGGCTTTAAATGCGGGTTAACCATGGTCGCGTTAGATGCAGCCATGACCCAGCAAGCAGCCCCGATCCTATCCTTTCCGACCGACCGCCGTCGCGCAGACATCCGCGAAGCCGCGTCGGAAATCATGCGCCTGACCAGCGAGGACGCCTTGGCGTGGTGGAAACGGCGCGCCAGAGCCATGGCCGACGAACTCCGGGCCGCCGGCGTCGACGAGGCGCAGGTGACAGCTCAGGTCGGGCTGTTCCAAACGGCGGTGTTTTTCGAGATGGCGGAGTTGTCGCAGGTCTATTCTTGAGTGATGTGCCAGCGCGGATTGTTGCCCGTTTTCGCCATCTGCTCTTCCAATCCTGCCGGTCTCTCCGGTGATGAATATCTTGAGATAGGGTCAGGAGCGCCGCGAATACGCCGGTTATGATGATCTCAATCCCCTTGCCCCATCTCCCAATCTCGGTTTTACCGTAGGTTCAGAGCCAGCATACTGGATGGCTGGGCGGCCTGAGGACCGGTCAGCTGCAAGAAGATATCTATGATGTTACGATGGCGCGAAATATGATTCACCGGCAAAGCCTGGTCGATCCTTGAGCCCAATCCGGCAGGCACGGGATACTTATGGCGGGCTGCCAAAAATTAGATGTCGGCCAACCGATTTCCGGAAAAGCCGGAAGTAACCGCAGATTTCGAATAGACTATTGCAGTGCAACGTTTCTTCTGCGTGTATATCTTATATTCATGATACAACACTGACTTCGTTGCAAAGGTTGAAAATTACCCGTATCTTTGGCAGTCCATCGAGGGCTGAGGACATGCGGAGAATTTCTGCTGATGACCTGATCGCTTGGAAGGCCAGTTCACTGGTTCTCTCGCCGAAGCATCTCATTCTCGTGGCCGCCGCGGCCGGCCTGATGGCTTTTTTGCCCGTCAGCATCGCGGCGCCGTGGCACGTCCAGCTGGCGCAAGCCGGGGACGACAAGACCGCACCGTCCTCGGCCGATCAATACGAGCCCGACGACAGCAGCAGCAAGAACAATAACAAGCAAGACGACAACGCCAACCAGCAACAGGACGATGCATCGCCTCCGGCCGACGACAACAACGATCAGCAGCAGGACGACACCAGCAAGCAGCAGGATGATGCATCGCCTCCGGCTAACGACAACAACGACCAGCAGCAGGACGACGCCAACCAGCAGCAGGCCGACAACACCGAGATCGAGCCCCTCAATCCAGGCGAGGCGGTGGTGACGCGGTTCTCGCATGAAGTCGATGGCAAGGGCGTCGACGGAAAGCCGATCAAGGTCATCGACCTCGACGGCACCAGCGTCAGCATCCTCGATATCCGCAATCCGGGTCAACCACCATTCGGGCAACACTGGATCAACGAACCGCAGCGGATGTTCGTCACCGCGCGCGATGTCGGGCAGGTTTTCGGCGTGGCAATCGCGCAAAAGGAAGGCCAGGACCCGGTCATCTTCCTCTCCGCCACCGCTGCCTACGGACTTCACAGGATCGCGACCGACCCTAAGAACACCGACTGGATGGAGGGGCAGTGGGGCCCCGATGAAGGGCCTGGAACAATCTATCGCCTCAGTGCCGACAATGGCTACAAGGCGGAGGCATTCGCCGAGGTCAAGCTCGATGGCCGCGACAATACCGGCGCTTCGCTCGGCAACATCGCCTATGACAAATGGCATGGGCGGCTGTTCGTCTCCGACCTGGAAACGGGGATGATCCACAGCTTCGACGCCGAGACCGGCAAGGACATGGGTCACTACGATCATGGCATGACGGGACGCACCAATTTCCTGGATGCGTGGACCGGCCAGCACATGGCACTCGATCCGGTCGCCTTCGATCCCACGACATCAGCCAATATCGACAAATGCGGCAGCGACTTCGAAAAATCGCCGCAGTGCTGGAACCTGGCCGATTTCCGCCGGCGCGTCTGGGGCCTGAAAGTGCGCAGTGACGAAAGCGGCGCGGTGAGGCTCTACTATTCCGTCTGGGGCAGCGATGCGTTCGGCAATACTGCCTGGCCAAAAGCCGGCGACGACCGCCGCAACGCCGTTTGGTCGGTGGTGATCACCGGTGACGGACTGTTCGATACGAGCTCGGTGCGCCGCGAATTCTTCATGCCGGCCTTCTGGCCGAGTGATCCCTCGTTCGGCGAAAAGGCCGGCAACAGCAATGCGCCTTCGGATATAACCCTTCCCGAATGCGCAACCCAGAATGTAATGCTGGTCGCCGAACGGGGCGGCATGCGCAATCTGGGGCTCGACAAGATCGAGCCGTTTGCACGCCCCTATCAGTCGCGCGTGGTCCGCTACGAACTCGGCGCCGACAATCTCTGGCGGCCCAAAGGGCGCTACGACGTCGGCTTTCATGATCGCAGCATCAAGGATGGCGAGCCGCTATTGTTTGCCAATGCGGCCGGCGGCGTCGATTTCGATTACCGGATCAGCGAAAACGGCAGCCTCGATCTTTCCGCGCCCTCGCAATCGGTGTGGATGACCGGGGATGGCCTGTGTTCGCCCCTCGGCGGCTGCAACGACGACGACAAGGGGTCGGGCAGCGACACGCACGAGGTCCATGGACTGCAGGGTACGCCGGCGGACGCCTTCGTTGCCGTCGAACCGGCGCCAAAGCTCGACCCCGGCGCTCTGCTCAGGTCGCTGATGATCGATACCGACATCAATATTGACGACAACGGCAATCCCATTCCGGAGGAAATGACGCGCAACGATGCGACAAAGATCGGCGACGTCGCCATCTATCAGGTGTGTCAGGCCGTAGAACCTTTGCCGGCCATCGACGTTCCGTCAGATGATGGTCAGCCGCCATCGAATGAACCACCGGTTGGTCAGCCGCCGGTGCATACGGTCGACATGAGCCATGCGAAATGGGCATCGTCGGGACACCGCGTGCAGAGATCGTGGCATTGGCGCCTGGGTTCGTGGCATGACGCAGACCGTTCCTGGCATTATCGCGACGGCTCATGGCATGATCGCGACCGGTCCTGGCACTGGCGCGACGGATCATGGCACCAGGTTGATCGCTCATGGCATTATCGCAACGGCTCGTGGCATGATCGCGACCGCTCCTGGCATTGGCGCGACGGCTCATGGCACGAGGCCGACCGCTCATGGCATATGCGTGACGGATCATGGCATGACCGCGATCGCTCCTGGCACCAAAAGACCCGATCCTACCACACGCGGGATCGCAGCTGGGGCGGTGACGATCATCCAAACCATGACAAGCGGCTCTCCATGCACGTCAAGGGTCAGAGTTGGGGTGGTGACGTCCTGCCGCGGCACGACACCCGCCTGTCAGCGCATGTCAAGGGCAGGAGCTTTGGCAACAACAACAGGCCGCAGCATATCAAGGGCCGGACATGGGCCGGAGAAGTGCCCCAACAGCACAACAAGAGGCTCAGCGACATCAATCACACGCCGCGGCCGACGCACCTCAAGAGCATAAGCCGCGCCGACAACATGCCAACCCATTCGAGGCGGCTGAGCTTCATGCAGCACAATCCGAGACCCCGGCATCTGAGGAGCGAGAGCCTCCACGGCGGCGACATGAGACCGCATCATTCCCGGCGCGACAGCTTTGGCATGCAGCGCTTCCACGGGCAACGTTTCAACAATCCGTGGCCGCACAGGAATGACAATGGCTTCCGGCGGCAGCGTTTCCACAATCAGAATCCGCATGACAATAACGGCTGGTCTCGCCGACAGCGTTTCAACAATGGGTTCCCGCACAACAATGATGGTCAGTTCCGGCACAACAGGAGAATGAGCATGTTCGAATAGAAAATGGGAGGAACAGCATGTGCTCGTGAATCCTGGGAGAAATGCCGTGAAGCCGTCGTGCCGCGTGATCTGCCAAACTGCATTTCTCAGCCTGGTCCTGGGCGCGCCGCTGCCGGCGCTGGCCGGAAAGACGCAGGTCTATACCAACCAGACCTATGTCGAAGAGGCACACAACGTGCCGGACTTCGCGATCGGCGACATGCCCTCGGTGCTGTCGCTGGTGCTGGGAAGCCTGCCCGACACGGTCAAGGTCTATCCGACCGAGAATTATTATTACTTCTATTTTGACTACCAGGGGATCAAATATAGCGGCAATCTCCGCTTCGATGTCGCCGATCGCGACCAGGGCCTCGTCCATTTCAACTATTTCAAGGATTTCACCAACTGGCAGCGGGACGAAAGCGGCTACAGCTTCCTGATCGGCGCGAAGCAAGGGGTGATGGTCACCAAGGCCGGAAAGCTCACCTATGATGTCGCATTCAAGGGCAAGAAAGTGCGCTTCGAGCTCAACGATCTTTCCGGCGTCAAGCCGCCAGCCGGCGTGGTGCAGAAGGACGAGAGCTATATCGGACCGATTTTCGACGAATCCGGCATTCGTTTCTTCCTGGTCTTCAACACCAAGGTGAAAACCTTCCATTATATCCTGGATGAAACCGTCCCGGTCGCCGACCAGTTCAACCCGCTTGCGGGTGCCGACCGGATCACCGTCGGCATTCGCACCGGGTTTGCCTTTTACGCCGACCGCTTCGCCAACCGAAAGATCCTGGTCGGCGTCAACGTGCTCAACACCTCGGTCAACAACTATCTCGACGGGCCGTTCGACCAATTGCCCGACAACACGCTGGAGGGCGATGTCCTCGAACGGGCCATCCTCGCCGTCAGCCCGGAAAGCAAGGGGCATATCGACCGCTTCGGCAATTCGCCCGACGGCCAGACGCGCTTTCTCATCGCGCCTTACATGCAATATGAGGATGTCGGCGAGTTGAGCACGATATCGGGATGTGCCGCCAGCGAAGTGCCGCCGGTTTACTACAAGTGTTTCTCCTTCGAGGACTCGGAGGATTCCTCCGACGACAAGTCGGGTGACCCTTCCAACGACGAATCGCCGGGTGACGCTGGCAAGAATTGAGCGGCGAGAGCAATCTGAACGTCCGGCCTTGCATCGTTCGCCAGTCTTGCCAGTCACAAGATCTTCAGGATATCCGTGAACAATTTGACCGCATCGGCCCTCACCTCGGCGTGCTTGTGGTTGATCGGTCCCCAGTGCTGCCTGTGGCCACGAAGAAATTGAGCGGTGTAGAGCACAGCGAAAAGCGGGCAATTCTTCATCGTCTCCTGAAACTTGGCGCCGGCTCCGCTTCCGTGATTCATCCAGTTTGAAGCACTGCAGTTGACGCCAACGCTGAACACATCCTCGAGATCGGTGCGGTTCTTGTAAGCATCGAACAAAGCCTGACGAAGCGGATCGCCATTGATCGAATCATAGCTCACCTGAAACAATCCAGCCTCTGCATTGGCTTCGGTTGTCGGTTCGCCACGATCCTCCGGCGTATCGGCACCGACGCAGTAGCGACCCGAGCTCTCCCGCATGCCAAGCCCCAACATGATCGAAAACAGCGCAATCAGCCGGCCCTCGGCGGTATCTGCCGATGCGCCGGCAGCCTGGAGCTCGTGCGAATACCACGCGAGAACATCGTGACCCGTGTCTCCGATTTGGCCCGTCGTGGCGCGGCTTATAGCCTGTTTGTCCGCAGTCCCGTCATCAGGACTGTGAAGGATTGCAATCGCGCGTGCAAACGCAAGTCCCATGCCATGATAATAGGCTTTCGGCGCAGGTCCGCGGTCAGGCCAGTCGTGGTGCAGCAAAGGCGAACCGTCCGCAATGCCGGCAATCTGCGCGTCTGTGGTCATTGGAAATCCCATATTCAAGAGTATGAATGTTCGGTCGCTTTCAACGCTTGAGGCCAGCCAACGACATCAAGCGTCGAAAGGCGTTCGGTCAGGTTTTTGCTTTGGTGAGATGAAGCACCTTGGTGACGTTGTCGAATACGCTATGGAAACCACCCGCGCCTGCCAGTGGCTGCAACAGCGCGTAGGTCTGGTCACCGAAATGACGCAGTTCCGTGATCGCACTGCCCGCCTTGCCATGTGCGACAACCGTCGAGTCCGAGACCGGAGTGACATCCAGATCGAAATGCTTTTCGAGATCGGAAAGCTTGGCGACCACGTCTCCAAAGAGGTTCTTTGCTTCCAGGTCGCTTGCCTTTCCGTCAATCGTCACAGCCACCGGGCTGGAAAGCCCTTTCGGATGATCGATGAAGGTCTTCACCTCGAAATGCATCGGGTCGCTGAAAGCCTTACCCCAACGGAAACCCATCCCTTCAAAAACAGGGGCGACTGGGGCAACGGATGCCCCGTTCGAACCATCGTCAGCGTTGAGATCGATCGCGATCCCGAAAGCATGGTTTGAGGGTTCCTTGCTCAACTTGCCCGAGATCGGTCTCTTCAGCCGAAAATTCAGCGAACCAGCGCAGGTCTTGATGTGGTGCATCAGGCCAAGCCGTTCGATCTCGGCGAAGACCGCCAACACCTGCGCATGCGCTCGTTTGTGGAATCTGAGGTTTCCATTGCTCGAGCCGGGAATTTTTTCGAGTTGAGGAATGTGAGCAGTCTGAATATCATTGACGTCGAACCCGCTTGTGAATTCGATGTCATCGCCAAAGACCCATGTAGAATGCTTGGTCTTGAAGGTGACGAGACCGAAAAGCGGATGATTGTAGGTGGCTGTGGGCATAGAATCCTCCTCCAAAGTGGCGCACGCAGAGTGCGGCAACCTGTGGACGAATGATCTGGCGCTTTTATTCGCAGGCCTCCAAAGCCGTGGACGTTTATCGTCATTTTGGGTTTAAACGGTGCCCCGACCGACGCGCGCCATCTTTTCAGGCTCATCAGGGACATATGTCTCGCCGCTGGGATTTAGGCACCCTGACAGACGCGCATCCGAACGGTCGCTTCGGGAAAGTGTCATCATGTCGTCCAAGCAAGCCCACTGTCGCAACCGAGAAAATATGCGTGTTGATGGCCGCCGGGCAGCACCACGTATTTACCGCCGTTTCATATTCATGGAAGAGCCGGATACTGCTTGATGGTTCCACGCAACGCGGCTCGCACCGAATCACCAGAAAACCCTCGGAGCCACTATGCGCCCGAAGCGTGACCCAGGACGACGTCTATGTCGACGAGGCTCTGAAGCTCACCATCCCCGCACCTGTTAGGAAATCGCTTCCCTGTTGGATGAAGAGGATGAAGCGGGATTCCCGAACACGAAGAGAAACGGGCAGCATGATCATGCGGTGCACAGACGTAGACGGCACAGACGTCCGCTCCCGTCACCGGCCTCGCAAGTTTCGGAGACTTTCAGTTATTGCAGTTAATGCCGTACCTCCTTATATTGGTTGGCAAGGAGAACATGCCATGGCCAGCCAAGTCGTCCAGTTCGCCGGCCTTTCGGACCGGGACCGCAAGAACATGCCGCATCTGCCGAAACTCGGCGAGGGCGACCACGTCGAATTGCATGTCCGGCGCCAGGACGGTGAGGAGCAAACGGTCTCGCTGCCGCCGGCCGCGGCCAACGCCATCGAGACCCTGCTTTCGCGGCTGCTCAGCGGCGAACGGGTGGCGGTTCTTGCCGAGGACCAGGAATTGAGCCCTACGGAAGCCTCCACCATCCTCGGCATCTCGCGTCCGCTCGTCGTGCATCGGATGGAAATCGGCGATCTGCCGTTCCGCTATGTCGGAAAGCATCGCCGCGCGTCGCTCAAGGATGTGCTGGCGCTGAAGGCGCAGCTCGACGTCCAGCACAAAGCGATAGAGGATTTGGCCGCCGACGCCGAGGACCTTAATCTCCGCTATGGCATTTAATCCTGTCGTCGCGGTCTGCGATGCCTGCATCCTCTATCCGTTCCACTTGAGAAATGTCATCGTTCAGGCGAGCGCCGACCGCCTGTTCCATGCGCGCTGGACCGATGCGATCCACGATGAGTGGATGCGGAACCTCGTTTCCAACACGCCGGGCCTTTCGATCGATCGCCTGGAGGCCACGAAGCGCCCCATGAATGTCGCGCTGCCGGAAGCCACAGTCGCTGGATATGAAAAGCACATCCAGGCGATCAACCTCCCCGATCCCGATGATCGGCATGTTGTTGCGGCGGCCATCGAGGCCGATGCATCGACAATCATCACATGGAACCTGCGTGATTTCCCAGCCTCCGAACTGAGGAAGCATAATTTGGTACCCCAAACGCCTGATGCGTTCCTGACAAGTCTCTATGAACAGATTCCAGACCGGCTCGATGGCGAATGCGCGACGGAATTTGAGCAGGTCACGTGTCTCGGAGTCCGACTTCATCGGCATTCTGCGCGATCAGAAACTCACCGAAGTGGCCGCACGGGTCGAGAAAGATCTCGGCAATGTATAGGACGATTTTCTTTCCCTCCGGAAATCCTAGTTTACAACTTTACGCTGATTGAAGCGCCGTAAAATCCGGCGCGCAGTTTTCGTCCGCCGCACAAATCTCGGCATCGATAATGGCATCCGAAAGACCGGACGCTGACGTCCCCTGCTCACACCCAGAACACCGATGATCTGCTGTTTGCTGATTCGTTCGTCTTAAGGCAAACTGCCAATGTCGTAAGCGGCCGGTACCCCCCGCATCGGAATAAGCTTCCCCAGCGCACGATTTCAACCGCATCACCAGCCGGAAAATCCGAGATTTTTCGATATTCGCATTTGGAAAACTGGAGCGGGCGAAGGGATTCGAACCCTCGACCCCAACCTTGGCAAGGTTGTGCTCTACCCCTGAGCTACACCCGCTCATCTGCGACGGTCCGGGGTAGATCGTTGGACCGAAGGTCGCTACCGTCCGGCGGCGACGGGGGCTATATGGCCCAAGCCATTTTGAAATGCAACAGGGAAATGACAAAAAGGCGGAGAAATTTTGCGAGACTGATCTAAGGGGCTGTTTTTGAATGGGTTTTGTCTTTTGGGTGGTCGCGGAATTCGATTGCTCCCGGGCGCGAACCGGGCTATCTGTCGCGCCTCTAGAGTTGATGCGGAGAGAGTGGGAATGAGCGAAGCGCAGCCGAAGACAGCCGACGATCTGTTCCGATTCCTCGATCGGCTGGGCATTGCCCACAAGACCAAACAGCACGCGCCGGTGTTCACCGTCGCCGAATCGGCAGCCTTGCGCGACGAGATTGCCGGCGGGCACACGAAGAACCTGTTCCTCAAGGACAAGAAGGACCAGTATTTCCTGCTCACCGTGGAAGAGCATGCCACCGTGGACCTGAAGACCGTGCACCAGATCGTCGGCGGCGCCTCGAAATTCTCCTTCGGCAAGCCGGAAAAGCTGATGGAATATTTCGGCGTCATCCCCGGTGCCGTCACCGCCTTCGGGGTTTTCAACGATGCCGGGCAGAATGTGACCATTGTGCTTGACGCCGATTTGATGAACAATGACATCATCAACTGTCATCCGCTCTCAAACGATGCCACGACCTCGATCAGCCGCGATGATCTGATCCGCTTCATCGAGGCGACCGGGCACAAAGCAAATGTCTTGAAAGTCACGGTCTAAGATACGACATTGGGGCGGAAAAACGGGAGTTTCGGGCAATGACGGGCTACAGCAATCCTTACAACATCAGCTATGGCGGCCAGGCGCCTGCCCCCAAGGCAAACGGCGCCGAGCCGGGCGGCCTGATCAAGGAGACGACGACGGCGACGTTCGCCAAGGACGTCATCGAGGAATCGCAGAAGCAGCCGGTGCTGGTGGATTTCTGGGCCGAATGGTGCGGCCCCTGCAAGCAGCTGACGCCGGTGCTGGAAAAGGTGATCAACGAGGGCGCCGGCAAGGTCAAGCTCGTCAAGATGGATATCGACCGTCATCCCTCGGTTGCCGGCCAGCTCGGCATCCAGTCGATTCCTGCCGTCATCGCCTTTGTCGGCGGCCGGCCGGTCGACGGCTTCATGGGCGCCATTCCGGAGAGCCAGATCCGCGCCTTCATTGACAAGGTTGCCGGCCCGGGCGGCGGCCCAGCCGACCAGGCAGCCGAGATCGAGGCTGTCGTTGCGGATGCCGAGGCAGCTCTTGCCGAGGGCGATTTCGGCGGTGCAGCCGATCTCTTCGGCGCCGTGCTGCAGGCCGATCCGGAAAACCTCAAGGCACTGGCCGGCATGGCCAATGTCATGATCGCCGCCGGCCAGTGGGAAGATGCCCGCGACCTGCTCGCCAGCCTGACCGATGAGCAGAAGAAGGACGCGACGCTCGCGGCGCTGATCACCCGTATCGGCCAGATCGAGGAAGCCCGCAAGCTCGGCGACCCGCGCGCGCTCGAGCATGAGCTCGCGCTCAATCCCGACGATCACGCAGCACGGGTGAAACTCGCCAAGATCCTCAATGTCGAAGGTGATCGGGAGGCGGCCACCGATCATCTCATCCATATCATCAAGCGCGATCGCGCCTGGGAAGACGACGGCGCCCGCAAGCAACTTTTGCAGTTTTTGGAAGTTTGGGGTTTCAAGGACCCGGCCTCCGTTTCGGCCCGGCGCAAGATGTCGGCCATCCTGTTCTCCTGAGCCGGCCGAACAGCAAGTGGAGATGCTGCGATGCACGTGGGAAATGCTCGCTATCTGACCGAAGCCGATCTGCCCGAGGCGATCGCGGTGTTTCCGCTGTCGGGCGTGCTCCTCCTGTCGGGGGGGCATCTGCCACTCAATGTCTTCGAGCCGCGCTACCTGACGCTGATCGATGACGCGCTGAAGGGCAACAGGCTGATCGGCATCATCCAGCCGGTGTTCAGCGAGACCGATGAAAGCCCGGTGGGCAATCCGGAGCTCTGCAAGGTCGGCACGCTCGGCCGCATCACCACCTTCGGCGAAACCGGCGACGGCCGCTATGTCGTGGATATCAGCGGTGTCTGCCGTTTCCGGTTGAGGGACGAGGTGCCGCAGCATCATCCCTATCGGAAATTCCACATCGCACCTTTCATGTCCGACCTRCACGAGCCGGAGGACGACCCGTCGGTCGGCCGCGAGGCGCTGCTCGGGGCCTTCCGCAGCTATCTCGACGCCAACAAGCTCGAAGTCGATTGGGAGGCCGTCAGCAAGACGTCCAACCGCACGCTGGTCAATTCGCTGGCCATGATGGCGCCGTTCGGCCCGCGCGAAAAGCAGGCCTTGCTCGAAGCCCCCGACCTCAAGACCCGCGCCGAGACGCTGGTGGCGATGACCGAAATGGTGCTGACCCGCGCCTTCGGCGACGCCGCCAAGACCCTGCAATAGGATTGGGAATGGACGAGAATATTTCCAAGCCCGACCCGAAAATGCTGGAACTGCTGGTCTGCCCGCTCACCAAGGGCCGGCTGATCTGGGATCGCGAGAAGAACGAATTGGTCTCGGAAAAAGCAAGGCTTGCCTATCCCATTCGCGACGGCGTTCCGATCATGCTGGAATCAGAAGCACGGCGGCTGGATAATTAAAGCGCAAAGTCGCTCCGGTTGGCGGAAACGGACCGTTTCCACCTGACGCCATCACGTCCCGATCACATTCTTTTGACACCCCTATTGTCAAGAATCTGTTCCCTGCGGAACAGCCCCTGCCCCCTCCCGGCGTGACGATGAATGCACCACGCTGACAGCCAGATCGACTGCCACGGGCCCCACCACCCAGCTCTAGGAGGCTCAACCATGGGCGCATTCATCGAAATCGGCAATCGCAACTCCACCTACAACGTTGCAGACTCGAATGCGAGCATCAATCTCGCGCAGTTCGACATCGTCAACGTCACCAATGGCAATGGCATTTTCGAATCCTCGGCCTTCAATTCGAATTCGTTCGGCATCGATGGCGAAATCCACGTCACCAATGGCAGCGCCATGCGCATCAGCGGCATGGACAACAAGGTCACCGTCGATTTCGACGGCATCCTCACCGGCAATATCGGCATCTGGCTCGACAACGGCAATACCAGCCCCGGCCTCAACGGCAACAGCGTCGTCGTCGAGGGCCAGATTGTCGCCACCGGTGACGGCATCCGCAACGAGGACCACGGCACGTCGATCCTCAACCTCGATCATGTCGAGGGTGCGACGGGCATTGCCGGCACGACATTCGGCGTCACGATCACCAATGACGATCTTGGCACGATCAAGGGCAGCACCGCCGGCATCGACCTGTCTGCGATCAACGACCCGACGCAGACATCGAAGATCACCAATCATGGAACGATCACCGGCGCCAACGCCATCATCGGCGGCGGCGAGCAGGAAACGGTCGTCAATGACGGCACGATCAACGGCAATGTCATCCTCGGCGGCGGCAGCGACGTCTTCGACGACCGCAAGGGCACCGTCAACGGCTTCATCGAAGGCGGGAGCGGCAACGACACCTATATCGTCGACAATGCCGCCACCAAGATTGCCGAGTTCATCGCCGGCGGAACCGGCGATACCGTTGAATCCACCGTCAGCTACACCCTCGGCAACAACCTGGAAAACCTCATCCTGCTCGGCAGCGCGACCCGCAACGGCACCGGCAATGGCGAGGCCAACAACATCCACGGCAACGATGGCGTCAACAAGCTGAAGGGCCTGGACGGCGACGATTTCATCACCGGCGGCAAGGGTGACGATATCCTGACCGGCGGCACCGGCGCCGACACTTTCATCTTCCAGACCGGCTTCAACCACGACACGATCACCGACTTCCACGCCACCGGAACCGGCCACGATGTCATCGATCTGTCGGATGTCGCCTCGATCACCAGCTTCTCGGATCTGATCGACAATCATGTCCACACATCGCACGGCAATGCCGTGATCGATGCCGGCCATGGCGACACGATCACGCTGACGGGTGTCAGCGTCAACAGCCTGACCTCGGGCGACTTCACCTTCTGAAACTCCTCCAGCGTCAGCCAGCGCCGGAGCTTTCCGGCGTCAGCCCGCCTTGCCGTTCATCTTGCGGATCGCGGTCGAACTGACGATCGACCGCGGCCCGTGGATGAAGGTCCAGGCGGGCGCCTCCGTACGTCCCAGCGTCAGCGCATCATGCTCGTCGATGCGGGCATAGTCGAAGGTCTTGGCCATGGTCGAGGAGAGGAAGGACAAGGTCGCGCCGGGCCGGTCGATCACCGCGATCGGGAAGGTCATGGCGATCTTCTTCCAGTTCTGCCAGCGATGGAAATCGCGCAGGTTGTCGGCGCCCATGATCCAGACGAAGTTCACATGCGGATTGCGCATGCGGACGCGTTCGAGCACCTGCGCCGTATAGCTGGACCCGAGCGACAGTTCGAAGGCCGTGACGCGAATGCGCGGATCGTCGGCCATCTGTTCGGAAAGCGCGATGCGCTGGGACAGCGGCGCCAGATAGCGGCCGCTCTTCAGCGGATTGCCCGGCGTCACCATCCACCAGAGCTGGTCGAGACCGAGGCAGCGCAGAGCGATCCGCGCCACCAGCCGATGCCCTTCGTGCGGCGGGTTGAACGAGCCGCCAAACAGGCCGACCACCATGCCGCGCTCGACATGCGGCATGACGAGATAGCGTCTGTCGATCCCCTCCCCCGTCACGTCGTCAGGGCCTGATCTGGCCGCTGCCGCGGACCCGGTACTTGAACGATGTCAGCTGTTCGACGCCGACAGGCCCACGCGCATGCATCTTGCCGGTGGCAATGCCGATCTCGGCGCCCATGCCGAACTCGCCGCCATCGGCGAACTGCGTCGAGGCATTGTGCAGCAGAATGGCGGAATCGATCTCGTTGAAGAAGCGCCCGACCGCGTTGACATCCTCCGACAGGATCGCCTCGGTGTGATGCGAGGAATAGCGGTTGATATGGGCGATGGCACCGGAAATGCCGTCGACGATTTCCACCGAAATGATCGCGTCGAGATATTCCGTCGTCCAGTCGGCATCCACTGCGGGCTTGGCCTGGCCGTAATTGACCAGCACTTCGGCCGAGCCGCGGACCTCGCAGCCAGCAGCGGCCAGCGCATCGAGCAGCGGCTCGAGATGCGTCGCGACGGCCGCCCGGTCGACCAGCAATGTCTCGGCAGCACCACAGACGCCCGTGCGGCGCATCTTGGCATTGACGACGATCGACGTGGCCATGTCGATAGCCGCGGTCTTGTCGACATAGATATGGCAGAGGCCTTCGAGATGGGCGAAGACCGGCACGCGCGCATCGGCCTGCACCCGGGCGACGAGGCTCTTGCCGCCGCGCGGCACGATCACGTCCACGGCGCCGTTGAGGCCGGTCAGCATCTCGCCGACGGCAGCGCGATCGGTGGTTGGCACGATCTGGATCGCATCCTCCGGCAGGCCGGCATCGCGCAGCCCCTTGGCCAGGCATTTGTGGATCGCCGCAGACGAATGCTGCGAATCCGAGCCGCCGCGCAGGATCACGGCATTGCCGGCCTTGAGGCAGAGCGCGCCGGCATCGGCCGTGACGTTCGGGCGGCTCTCATAGATCACGCCGATGACGCCGAGCGGCGTGCGCACGCGCTCGATATGCAGGCCGTTCGGCCGGTCCCATTCGGCAATCACCTCGCCCACGGGATCGCGGAGCTCGGCGATCGTGCGGATGCCGTCGGCCATGGCGCGGACGCGGGCTTCGTTCAAGGTCAGCCGGTCGAGGAAGGAGCCGGTCATGCCGGCGGCATGGGCATTGTCGAGATCGAGTGCATTGGCGGCAAGGATGTCGTCCTTGCGGGCGACGATTTCGGCGGCCATGGAGACGAGGGCCGCATGCTTGCGTTCGGCCGAGGAGATGGCGAGCGGCTGCGCCGCCGCCCGGGCACGGCGGCCAAGATCGAGCATCAAAGCGGCGATATCGTCCTTCACCTTGTCAAGCATCGGCCTGTTCCTTCTGCTTCGCCCCCGTCATCACCAGGTCGTCGCGGTGCACCATGGCCGAACGGCCGGCATAGCCGAGGATGGCGGCAATCTCGATCGACTTCTTGCCGGCGATCTGCTTTGCCTCCTGCGCGTCATAACCCACGAGGCCGCGCGCGATCTCGCGGCCGGCAAGCGTCAGAATCGCCACGGTGTCGCCGCGGGAAAACTCGCCCGAAACGGCCCGCACGCCGGCCGGCAGCAGGCTCTTACCGGTATGCAGCGCCCGCTCCGCACCTTCATCGACCGTCAGCCGGCCCGCCGGCAGCAACTGCCCGGCAATCCAGGTCTTGCGCGCCGTCACCGGTTCGGCCGAGGGCGCGAACCAGCTGTGCCGCGCGCCATCGATGATCGATTGCAGCGGATGCTCCACCTTGCCGGAGGCGATGATCATGGCGCAGCCGGCCGAGGTGGCGATCTTGCCGGCATCGATCTTGGTGCGCATGCCGCCACGCGACAATTCCGACGCAGCCCCGCCTGCCATCGCCTCGATCTCGGGCGTGATGGCAGGGATGAATTCGAGGAATTTGGCATTCGGATCGAGATGCGGCGGCGCGGTATAAAGCCCATCGATATCGGATAGCAGCACCAGCAGATCGGCGCCGACCATGGTTGCGACCCGCGCCGCCAGCCGGTCATTGTCGCCATAGCGGATCTCGGTGGTCGCCACCGTGTCGTTCTCATTGATGACGGGCACGGCCTTGAGCTTCATCAGCTGCGCGATCGTCGCCCGCGCATTGAGATAGCGCCGGCGCTCCTCGGTATCGCCAAGCGTCAGCAGAATCTGTCCCGCGACGATCTCATGCCGCGACAGGCTTTCCGACCAGGCCCGTGCCAGCGCGATCTGGCCAACCGCCGCAGCCGCCTGGCTTTCCTCGAGCTTCAACGCACCCGACGCCAGGTCGAGCACGGTGCGGCCCATGGCAATGGCGCCGGAGGAGACGACCAGCACTTCGACGCCGCGCGCCACAAGCGCTGCGATATCCTCGCACATGGCGTCGAGCCACGCCTTCTTCAGCCCGGACCGACGATCGACGAGCAGCGCCGAGCCGATCTTGATGACGATCCGCCGGCAGGCGGACAGCGAGCGACGGTCACTCGTCATCGTCGTCCCAATCATCCTCATCGTCCATCGGCGCCATCTTGACCTTGCGGTTGAAGTTGATGGCGCTGTCGGCCGACGGCAAGTCCGGATTTTCCGCCTTGCTGGCCTCGATGATGCCGGCCAACTCGCGCAGCACCTCCTGCATGCCGAGCCCGGCGACAGCCGAAATGATGAAGGGCGTCTGCCCCGCGGCGCGCTTCAGCGACGCCTTCTTCTTCTTCAGCTGATCGGCATCGACCGTGTCGGCCTGCGACAAAGCCACGATCTCGGCCTTGTCGCCCAGGCCCGCACCATAGGCTTCGAGCTCGGCGCGAACGGTCTTGTAGGCCTTGCCGGCATTCTCTTCCTGCGCCGACACGAGATGCAGCAACACGCGGGTGCGCTCGACATGGCCGAGGAAACGGTCACCAAGGCCGACACCCTCATGCGCGCCTTCGATCAGGCCCGGAATGTCGGCCAGCACATATTCCTTGCCGTCGACGCTCGCCACGCCGAGATTGGGATGCAGCGTCGTGAACGGATAATTGGCGATCTTCGGCCGCGCCCGTGTCGTCGTCGCCAGGAAAGTCGATTTGCCGGCATTCGGCAGGCCGACCAGGCCGGCATCAGCGATCAGCTTCAGGCGCAGCCAAACGGTCTTTTCCTCGCCTTCCTGGCCGGGATTGGCCCAATCCGGCGCCTGGTTGGTCGAGCTTCTGAAATAGGCATTGCCGAAGCCGCCATTACCGCCCTTGGCGATGCGGAATTTCTGGCCGATCTCGGTCATGTCGCAGATCAGCGTCTCGCCGTCTTCCTCGAAGATCTGCGTGCCGGCCGGCACTTTCAGCGTGACGCTGCCGCCCTTGGCGCCATGCCGGTTGCGGCCCATGCCATGCACGCCGGTCTCGCCCTTGAAATGCTGCTGGTAACGATAATCGATCAGCGTATTGAGGCCGTTGACGGTCTCGACCCAGACATCGCCGCCACGGCCGCCATCGCCGCCGTCGGGGCCACCGAATTCGATGAATTTCTCACGCCGGAACGACACGGAGCCGGCGCCACCGTCACCTGCCTTCACATAGACTTTGCATTGATCGAGAAACTTCATCTGTCCGTCTTTGTCCTGGGGTCGCTTGCCAATTCCCGGCAAGCGTGTTCGATATAGCGGCTAACGGGGAAAGGTCAAAGAATATCATGAGATTTGTGAGCTTTAACATCCAATACGGCATTGGATTGGACGGCGTTTGCGACTTCGAGCGCATTGCCGATGCCGTCAGAGGGGCCGATGTCATCGCTTTGCAGGAGATCACCACCAACTTCCCCAAAAATAGTCACGCCGATATGCCGGCGGTTCTGGCCGAGCTTCTGCCGGAACATTTCCATGCTTTCGGCATCGGAACCGACACCGATGCCGGCTCCGAAATCGTCGACGGCAAGGCGGTCATGCGCCGCCGCCAATTCGGCAATATGATCCTGTCGCGCTACCCGATCTACACTACCCGCAACCTGCTTCTGCCGCGCACCCGCACCTATGATTACATCAACCTGCAGCGCTCGGCGCTGGAAGCGCTGATCGGCGCCCCGTCCGGTCCGATCCGGGTCTATTCACTGCATCTGGACCATCGCAGCCCGGCCGAACGCATCGCGCAGATCGCGTTCCTCAAGGAGCGCGTCACCCGCTATGCCATCGAAGGCGGCGCCGTCAGCGGCGGGGCGGAATTCCATTTCCTCGACGCGCCGCATCCCGACGATTTCGTCATCATGGGCGATTTCAACATGCTGCCGGAAAGCCCGGAATATATCGCCATGGTCGGCCCCAAGGACCATTTCTACGGCCGCACCCCGCGCTACAACGATCCGATCGATGCGCTCGGCCATCTCTGTCCGAGAACGCCCGACGCTTTCACCTGGGAAGAGCCCGGCCGGCCGGAAAGCCGCCAATATCTCGACTATTGCTTCGTCTCCGGCTCACTCCGCAATCGCCTCAAGAGCGGCGGGGTGGACGAGGCCTGCATCGCCTCCGATCACAAGCCGATCTGGGTGGAGATCGAATAGGGAGAGGCCGAGGCATGGTCCCCTTTCTCGACAGACTGGATGGAGCGACCAATGTTCTGCTGGCCGGATGCGGCGGCGGCTTCGACGTCTATTGCGGCATGCCGTTGGCAACCCGCCTTCTCACGCGCGGCGCCTCCGTCGCACTGGCCAATCTCTCCTTTTCCAATCTCTGGGATTCCGGCGCCGAAAAGCTCGATCCGTCGACATGGCAGATCACGACCGGTGCGCGGGAACTGCCCTATTTTCCAGAGAAATGGCTGGCGGAATGGCTGGCGCATCGGTCTCTCGACGTGCCGGTCTATGGCTTCGGCAAATCCGGCGCAGCACCGCTTCGCGACGCCTATCGTACACTGCTCGACCGGCATGATTTCGATCTTGTCGTCCTGGTCGACGGCGGCACCGACAGCCTGATCTTCGGCGATGAGCCGGGCCTGGGCACCATCACCGAAGATGCGGTCTCGCTGGTCGGCGCCGTCCAGGCCGCAGGGGATCGGGTCGTTCTCGCCTGCCTCGGCTTCGGCATCGACCATTTCCACGGCATCTCCCACCATTCCTTCCTGGAAAATGCAGCCCGGATCACGCGCGCCGGCGGCTATCTCGGCGGCGTGTCGCTGGTTGGCGGAACGGCTGAAGCCGACGCCTTTCTCGATCTTGTCGCCTATGCCAATCAGCGGCAGCCGCGCCACCGCAGCATTGTCTGCAATTCGATCGCCAGCGCGATCCATGGCGAGTTCGGCAACTATCATGCCACCGACCGAACCGGCGAAAGCGAACTGTTCGTCAATCCGCTGATGAGCCAGTATTGGGCTTTTTCCGGCCCGAAAGTCGTCGCCTCGATGGCGTTTGCCGATCGCCTTGCCGATACATCGACTTTCGAGGAAGCATCTGCGGTGATCGAACGGATGCGAAACGGGGTCACACCCCGCATCCGAAAGCCAATCCCCCTCTGACGCACCCTACGGTGCGAAATGCTGTAACTCGTCCAGGGAATTGAGCTGGAACGGTTTCAGGTCCACGCCGTGCGTCTGGCCACCAGATGGATCGAAATCCGCCGCCAGCATCTTCGTCGGATTGTAGCGGCAGTGGACATTGTCGCATTTGGCGTTGGGAATCTGGTCCTTGTCCTGCATCTCGATGAACAGCTGCACATAGGACGACAGCCACCAACTCATCGAAAGCGTCTGGATCGGCACACGGGCGCCCGCCGGACAGGCGCCATCGGCGCTGAGCGTCTCGACGCAGATTGCTGTATAGACATTGATCGGGATGACATCGTCGAAGCCGACGCGATTGACCGTCTCGAAGCGATTGTCCAGCACATGGCCCTGCCGGGAATTGAAGAAGGCGTTGAGCGGCGAGAAAGCGGCGTCGATCTTGGGGCCGGTGAATTCGAGCGGCGGATGGCGGATGTTCTTCCGGCCGTCGAATTTCCACAGGCGGGCAGGATTGTCGTCCACCGGATCGTTGCCGATGCTGATCACCGTGCTGTCGATGCCATAGCAATCCAGCGCATCGACGATGTTGAAGATGCTGACAAGCCCGCTATTGTCGAAATAGCCGCCATCGACCAATTGCCCGACAAGCGCGCCGCCCCGGCTGCGGATATTGCCCTGGCTGGAGATGATCGGGAAACGCGCCGAGGTGACGATCGCGGTCGAGATGCGGATGTCCCTGCCCGCCTTGCTCGGCGCCACCTTCGGATCATCCGAAGCGCCCAGGAGTTCGAAAATATCGTAGGAATCGGGGATGAGTTCGGAATAGGGCAGATGGGCGGGATAGGCTTTGCTGCCGTTGCTGACACAGCTCTCCCGATCGGGAAATTGCGAGGCCGGGTCGATCTCGCTTGCCACGACATTCTGGCCGCGTTCGACCAGCGTGCTGTTGAGCAGCAGCGCCGGCAACCATGCCTTCGACCGGTCGCCATGACCGAAACGTGCGCACAGGCCTTCGAATTTGCTGCAATCCGTCTGCGTTATCCTGGCGTAATGCTGCTCCATCGCCTCCTCGAGCAGCGCGGAGCGATCGGCGAAATGAATGAGGTCAAGGCTGGCCGGCGCGGCCATCCACCAGTCCCTGAGCGCCAGGCCGACAAAAGCCGGCGTCAGATAATCCGCCGAAACCAGCAGCTGCAGGCATTTGCGCCAGCTGCTTTTTGCCTCGGCCGCATGTGCGCTCTTGTAGTAAAGCCAGTTGCGCGTGCTGCGCCCATCCGAAACCCTGCAGGGCGGCTTGCCGTCGGCGCTGTCGGCCAGCGCCTGCCGCACGGTGGCCAGCCCAAGCGAACCGCCGGAAACGCCTGACAACAGGAACAGCCGATTGCGGAAACCGGCCGGCTGCTCATCGAGCAGCTTGCCCATGACGGTCGCCACTTGGAAAGCCGCACGGCTGGCGCCGCCCTCGGCAGTGACCAGCACCGCCCGCACCGGGCATCGCTGCGGCGGGGTGAGCTTGTCGCAATTGTTGGCCTTCTTCCAGGCACCGACAAAATCCGCCAGCGCCAGCTCCGGCGATGTTCCAGACGTGGATTTGTCGGCCGGAAGCACCCGGAGATCATGGAAATGATTGCCGGAATAGCCCGCGCCGAAGACGAAGGCCGCCAGGGCCATGACAGTGCCGATCTGCACCAGCCGGCGCCAGAACAGGGTGGTGTTGGCGATCACGATCAGTCCGACCAGCGGCATGATCCAGCTGCCGAGCAGCATCGGCACGAACATCAGGCCGCCGAGCAGGCTGGCCAGTTCGAACGGCCAGGAGAGTGCGATCAGCAGGAAGACAAGCGAAATGCAGGTGAAGGCGATCGAAATGCGTCTGCCGACTGCGGCCGACATCGTCGTCTTGGCATCCTCCCTGACAGTCAGATAGATCAGGAAGGCGAGGAGACTGGCAAGAGGCACGATCCACAGGCCGCCGCTTGGCGCCCTCAAGCCATAATCCGCAAAGCGCGGTGAGAGCGCGGTATAGGTGCTCGCCTCCGAATGGACGCTGAAGAACAGCGCCAGCAGCGCCACGAAAGCGAGATCCCGCGGCAGCCAGCGATCCAGCCGGCTGCGCGCCATCAGCGCCATGCCTCTTTTCTTCAACTCCGCATCCAGCAGGATCCGCGCGCCGAGATGCAGCGGAACGATCCAGAAAACCATCAGGAAGAGGATGAGGATCACCACATCCAGCGCATCGAACGACCGCGCCAGCAGGTCGACCACTTGCGACAGCGTCAACCGCAACACGCCAAACAACAGCGACAGGAAGGACGGCCACACGACAAACAGCCGTTTCAGCAGATGGACTATATCCTCGATGACCGACCAGCCGAACAAATGGCGGATCGCCAACAGATGATCCCAGAGGAAACTCCAGCACGCCTTGTAAAAACTATCCGCCCACTCCCTGATCTTGCTTGCCATCGCAGTCTCCCCCGACATGGCGCAATGGCAGATAGTATAATTGATGCCGGCAAAGCTGGAAATGGAGAGAAAGTCCTATGACCGCCCCGGAATTAGAAGCAAAGGGCGGCCCGAAGCCGCCCTTTTCCTACATCGGGACATAGCCCCCGAATGTCAGTTCGGTGGTGATCAGCTTCACCATCGCGACCCTCGACTCGGAATAGCCTTCCGTGACGCCGGTAATGTCGAAGCCGAGCTTGCCTTGCAGCCTGAGCGACGCCGGATTGTCGACAATCACAGCCGAATAGAGGGTCTCGCCCATATGCGCGGCGAAGAATCGGGCGACGACGGCGTTGAGCGCCTCCGTCATGATGCCTTTGCCCCACTGGCTCTCATCGAGCCAATAGCCGACATGAAAGCCCGCACGGCCATGCGCCTCGCGCCACTCGATGGCGACCACCCCGATCAGACGATCGGCCTCGTTGCCATTGGCGGCTTCGGCACCCGGCATCAGGATGGCGCGGACGCCACCCAGCGTGAWCGCGAACACCCAGGCGCCTGCACCATCGGCCTCGAGCCCACCGAGCCAATCCTCGGCATCTTCAAGATGATAGGGCTGCGGCACCCGCGTCAGCATCTGGGCGACACGATAGTTCGCCAAACCTGCCGTGATCGCTGCCGCATCCTTCGCCTCCGGCCGGCGCAGTGTCAGCCGCCCCGTCCGGATTGTCGGCTGCGGCCCAAGCGGGCCGGTGTCAACAGGCTGGCCAAGGCCGGGCGGCAGCGGCAGGTCGGCGAAGAAATCCTTTGAAAGCGCGTTCATCTCGCACCTCCCCAATGTCTCAGCGAACCCCAGGTCTTGCGGTCGAGCCGGAACCACTCGACCGCGACCGTACCGCCCAGCGCCAGCGACGGCATCATGCCCGTGCCCTGGAACTGGAAGCCGCATTTCTGCAGCACCCGCCGCGAGGCGATGTTCATCACCCGCACCCGGCCATCGATGAAATCGAGGTCGGAATGCTGGAAGCCGAAATCGATCAGGGTCTGCGCGGCTTCCGTGGCGAGCCCCCTGTTCCAATGCGGTTCGCCCAGCCAGAAGCCGATCTCCATGCCGTGTCCGCCGGCCTGGACCTCTAGCGCGCAGCAGCCGAGGAACTCCCCGGTGTCGTTTCGTGTCACGGCATAAACGCATTTGCCCATCGCGCCCGAAATCACGCGGCCGACAAAATTCTCGGCATCCTTCGGCGTATAGGGGTGCGGCATGCGCGACACTTTGGACGCGACATTGATGTTGTTGGCGAGATGGGCAATTGCGTTGCTGTCCGTGACGGCGGGCGCGCGCAAGAGCAGGCGCTCCGAAGCCAGGACCGGACTGGTCAGTTCCTGCGGCAACGGCCGCGTCTCACTCAAGATCTGTTGGCTTGAGCTTTGTTGTAATGGACTTTGCATGACTGCCTCCATGGTCAAAACGAAAAGGGAAGATGGGTACCGCCCCATCTTCCCTTTTGAACCCTGGAGGTCTTGCGACCTGAAGTGCCAGCCGGGCCTATGAGGCGCCGGCTGTTTTAAAGAGCACCGGCTTACTCTGCTGCGGCCGCCGTTTTCGGCATGACGGACACGTACACTCGGCCATTGGCTTTGGTACGGTATTCGACATTGCCTTCAGTGACCGCAAAAATGGTGTGATCCGTGCCCATGCCGACGTTTGCGCCGGGATGCCACTGGGTGCCGCGCTGACGCACGATGATGTTGCCGGAAATCACGGCTTCGCCGCCGAACTTCTTGACGCCGAGGCGCTTCGAGTTGGAGTCGCGACCGTTGCGCGAGGAACCGCCAGCTTTTTTATGTGCCATTGTAGTTCTCCTAGTCCTCTAACTTCGATCAGGCCGCGATTTCGAGAATGCGAACCGTGGTGAAATGCTGGCGGTGGCCCTTCTTGCGCTTGGAATTCTGGCGGCGGCGCTTGACGAAAGAAATGGTCTTCCGCGTGCGGCCCTGGCCGACGACTTCCGCAGTCACGACAGCGCCTTCTACAAAAGGCGCACCGATCTTGGCGCTGGCACCCTCGCCGACAACGAGGACTTCTTTGAATTCGATCTTCGTACCGGCTTCGCCTTCGAGCTTTTCGATGGCGATCACGTCGTTGGCAGCAACCTGGTACTGCTTCCCGCCGGTCTTGATGACTGCGAACATCTTTTATCCTTTCATGTTCTTGAACACGATCTCGATCCTGGGCTTGCAAGCCCCGACCGGATGGTCTTTTTGTCAGTCGGTTGGTCTTTGGCGGAAATCCGCCGGTGAATGCCTGCCTTTCGGCAAACATAAACTCCAGCCGAGGATAGAGCTATCCGCAGCTTTCTGCACTGCGTGTACGTGAGGGTCACGAGTCTGTCAAGCCAAGCCCCGGCAAAGAAACACGGTTTGGCTGGTTTTTCTGACCCGAGCTTGCCTTTTTCGCCGCCACACCTCCGCCTTGCCAGGCTCGGCCAGCCACTGTCAGGAACGAAAGCCGTTATAGAGAAGGTGGAGGGGTTGACTGCCTGAAAAACGACAGTCACTCGCCCTTCCCGGAATAGACCGTGATTGCGAACTCGAACAACTGTCGCGCGCCCGACAATGCCTCGCCGCTGTCAATGCCCTCGATCGTACCGAGCAGAGAACAAAACTGCTTCCAGCGAACGGCATCGCCAGCCGCTGAACTGGCTGCCACTCTCGGTGATACCTATGAGGCGCGGCGTCAGATAGCTTGCCGCAAGCTCACTGGCAAACCGAACGCGTCAAGACCAACCCGGCAGTCAAAATGCGAAATTCTTGAGACGGTCTTCAAGCCCAAGGATGGTCGGAATATCGGCATTGGCGAAGGCGAAACGCAGGTAGCGCTGCTGCCCTTCACCGAAATAATCGCCGGGAAGGCAGACAACGCCGAATTCGCGCGCCAGCCTTTGCGCCACGGCCTCCGATGACACATTGGCGAACGGATGCCGGACATAGGCGAAATACGCGCCGAGTGACTCGATCCTCCAGGCAGGCAACGCCGCCATCACTTGCCGGAGCGCCGCAGCGCGACCGGCAATCTCCCGCCGGTTGGCGCGCCGCCAATCGACGAGCGCCGGAATGGCCTTGGCAACCGATGCCTGTGCCGCGCGCGGCGCGCAGATCTGCAGATTATCCATCACCTTCGTCACTTGTCTGGCCATTTCCGGGCTCGCAGTGATCGCACCCAGGCGATGGCCGGCGATGCAATAGGCCTTCGAAAAGCTGTAGGTCAGCGCAAGCCCGTCTTCCCAACCTGGTGTCGACAGCAGTTGATGCGGCGGCATTTGATTTTCGTCGASAAAATCGCGATAGGTCTCGTCGATGAYSAGCCATGTGCCGTTCTGCTGGCAGAGCGCGAAAATCTCGTCGAGCAAAGCCGGCGAACAGATGGCGCCCGTCGGATTGTTGGGCGTTACCAGCACGAGCGCCTTGATGCCGGGCCTAAGCACTGCCTTCACCGCCTGCAGGTCGGGCAGGAAAGCATTCTCGGCGTCCACTGCGAAGGTTGTCAGCTTGATGCCGAGCATATCGAGTGCGGCTTTGTGGTTGAAATAGAATGGATTGGTCACGGCGACCGTATCCCCTGCCCCGGCAATCGCCATGATCAGGCACACGAACGCCTGGTTGGCTCCGGACGTGATATGGATGTTCTCGGCTGACACCGGAGCGCTGTAGAGTTCTGCGACATGTGCTGCATAGGCTTGGCGCAACGCGAGTTCGCCTTCGATATCACCGTAACCGGTATAGGCTCGCGACCCCGCAGCCTCGGCGAGCCAAGCCAGCATGTCCGGATGTGGCGGATAACCGGGCACCGCTTGGCTGAGGCTGATGAGCCCGCCCCGCGAGCCATTATAGGCGTTGCCCCAGGACATCGCCGATGGCACCGCCGGCGGCGACAATGTAGCGACGCGGGGATTGAATGCAGGCATGATCGACCTCCAGAGCATCTCGCACCGCGGCGACTTCGCGCCTATGCCTCTGCCCACTTTCGAAATGACTGGCGTCCAGAGTTTCGGTTTCCCAAAGCAGCGCCCACCGCCCATAAAGCTCAGAACCAGGAGGATTTCCAGCGTTCAGACGCACCAACTACCCGGATTGGGAGGGTAACGCGACATCATGCCTCTCGACGCGATCCTTGGCATTGCCACATCGAGCCAATCTCTTGATGAGCCGGCACACTGAAGCCACACAGAAGCGGCGCCGACGTGATCCCAGCCGCCACAATAAGCTCACATCCACTGCGCAAATTCTTCACAGCCTATCTTGCGCTTGCCTTTTTTCGTCGCTATATCCCCGCCCACGCTTCGCCCGACCGGCTCGACCAGCCACCACCGAGGGCGAAAGTGAATGCGGAGAGGTGGTAGAGTGGTCGATTGCACCGCACTCGAAATGCGGAGTACCTTTACGGGTACCGTGGGTTCGAATCCCACCCTCTCCGCCACAGCTTAATTGGTCGAAGAAGTACAATTAAATCAGTAGATTGCAGGCACCCATGTTCATATTGGTACCCCAAGTCAGTACCCCAACATAAAATATTGTCCCGGCCCGACACGGATTGAAGCGCACGACTAGCCAAGGGATGGCAGATGCACTTGACATGGTCTTGTCTCGGCAATCTATTTATGATCGTTATGCCCCAAAGACCTACCAACGCAGCCGCAGATAAAGAAAAACAGACTTGCCGGAACCCTGGAAACGGGGTCGAAGAATATCAAAGTCAAGCTTAGTGTCGGCCAGCGGCCTACCTTAGAGCGCTGGGCACTGCGCGAGGCATCAATGCGGATAACCAAGATGCGGCCTGCTCGATTACACTTTGTCCACCAATGTCCGAGCACATCCTGGCAAATCGCGGTTGAGGCAATTTGTGCATTCCCGCGTTATGCTGTCGACGTTATGTCATTTCACAGACTAAGGATAGAATTACAGGATACCAGCGCCGGATCGTGCCGGACCCCAAACAGGGATTAGGCAGTTATCTTGACCGTTACGGGCGCCTTAACCTTCTGGTAAAGAGTGTTTACATTTTCATGGCGCAGTTGCACGCTGATCGCAAATGCTTGTTCTTCAATCTCGGCCGGAGCCCAGCGCCTTGCGCACCACACAGCCACAAAATAGCGGTCGCCATAGCCGCTAATGTCAGCCTTTCCCACATATGTTCCAGCTTGCAAGGTCCCTCGTTCCCGCAGCTTTGATCCGATGTCTATAGGGCAGACATACTTAGTTTCAAATTCAGGGGGGGCACCCTCCTGAGCTTCCCACTTCCTGAACCGGTCAAATACCTCTTCCTGAGTCGCGCCTCGTAAAAGCCGCCAACCCATTGTCACCCCGAGATATTCCGCCCGCGTGTGTCGTGTAGGAGGATCGAATGCCAGAACGACACGGATTTCCTTGGCACCCTTCTCCGTCTGAAACTCGTATGGGATTGGAACCTCATAGACGCCAAAGTGATCCAACTTCAATCTATCTTCAGCAAACAAAACAACACGCGTGTCGTCGGAACTCGCCGCCTCAATCGCATTTACCACTCCGTTTCCATACGGGATTATCAGGTCTTTGACCGCCAGCGGATTCGGACGGGCCAAAGGAGCACTTGGTATGCGAGCAGAGGTTGCTAAAAGGACACGTAGCAGGTTTGCTGAAGATTTCGGGAATTCGGATAGCAACAACGCCGCTTTGTAAGCCAGATTTGGAGCTGCAAATGAGGTGCCGGAGCGGGAGCGGAATGGTTTCTCAAGCGGTTTGTGGTGAAAGGCCCATATCCCGGCAGCAGGTTTCTGATTGCCGTTGACGAGTGCCTGAGTAGGACCGTCCCAAACTGCATTCCCGCCGAAATCGACAAAGTCGGGCTTGATCATTTCGCGTACGCCTGGGCCACATCGTGTGAACGGCGAAGGCTCTTCTTTGCCGCATATAGGCTGCACGCCAACTATGCCCTTATCTTCATCCGACAACCCATTAGAGTTCGCAATTGCCCCAACCGACAGTAAATTAACTCCAATGGCAGGAGAGATCAGGCGTGAGGCTGGGTCTAGGAGCAATTTTGGATACGCCGCCATGATCTTATCGTTGTACGTCGCGGTCAAATCACCGCGATTTCCTGCCGAAACAATAATGAGGATGTCCAACTCTCTCGCGAGTGAATCAAGGGTAGCGGTCCAGGGGTCAACTCTGGTGCCGTCATACACGTTGTTGGCATCACCAAGCGAAATGTTGATGATCCTGCAGCCATACTCGTCATGCAGCTTACGGATTGACTTTTCCATAAGCTCAGGAACGGACATTTCCTTCGGGAACTTACCGTTCGCCGTCGTTACTCTCGCGCTGGCGATCCTGAATTGGGCATCGAAGTTCTTCGCGTCAATTCGCGCTGAGATATCGCCGAACGCAGCTATTGATGCTACGGACGTGCCGTGGCCGCCCTCGTCCTCTGCGCCGAAACTCTTTGCAACAGTAAATGCGCCCGCCTCTGTAGGGGTAAGCAGCTTATGACCGAAGTTGACGCCACTGTCGACGATGCCAATCGTTACGGCTCCATCAGAGGGGGCCTTTCCGGCCTCCAAGTCGGGAAGATTTACATGGTCGATATCATCTGGACCGAGATCAGGTTCAGGCGGGAGATCTACCAAGGCGAGTTCGGGCAATTGTAACGCATCCCGCACACCTTGGCCCATGCATGTCGCTCGAACAAGAAGTAAATAGTTGCCATTGTAAATGCTTATAACTTCGCCGCCCGCCTTCTTGATTACCATTTCAAGGCGAAAAATGAACATATCAGCGTCGGCTTTTATTGCAGGCCGATGTAGTTCGAAATCAAGTGTATAACTCTGGTCTAGGTCAAACGTATCCGGTTCCTCAAAGCCTTTTGCCTTCAGCCCGCGCCCGATACGGTCTGTAGGTTGGACTAGCGAGACCTCCTCTATGGCGCTGATCAACTGGTTATATGGAGGAGCTTTTTGCCCATCGGGTATTTTCCCGCGATACGCGTCTACCTTTTGATGAAAAGCTGCAAGCGATCTGTCGTTTGCAAACAGCACCGTTGTTCTATCGCCATCGATAGATAATACACTGAGACCAAGTTTTGGCCACTCCTCTTCAGGAACTAACCCTACGACTTTGATTTTCAAAATCAGTGATGGATCCACTCCTTCAATTGCCGGGACCTTGAGAAATTCAGCTTGAGTGGAAGCAATCTCTTTTTTAATCAATGCGCCGTGCTGCGCCGCCTGCCTCTGAACCCCTCCCGGAAAGCCACCATTTTTTCGCCTGAGCAACTCCCCTTCGACCCTATTCAAGGGCAGATGTGAGTACGTTGCCATTTCTCTCCCTACTCATCACTTCGCGCTCTGAATGTTATCGCGAATTCCAATTCGTCGTTTCTCGTCGCGTATAGAAGCAGAAAACGACTGTCTACTCAAGGTTGATTTTCGAGCCACAATCTCTCGCTTAATCGCCGAAAAGCATATCCGTTCGATTTCTGCAAAAGACATGCCCTCAAGTTCCGTAATGAAATCTTGAAAATCCACGTCGACATCAAAATTTCTGGTCTTGACCTCGAGAAGTCGCGATATTTGACGAGGTGTTGGAGGCTTGAAGAATACGACCTCATCGAAACGACGCCATGCGGCAGCGTCGATTGAACTTTGAAGATTGGTTGCCGCGATCATCAGTCCGCGTCCTTCAAACTCCTCAATTAACATAAGTAAGCTGTTTACTACACGCCTGATCTCATTATGTTCAGATGCATCTGTTCGGCTTCTGCCCAAGGCATCGAACTCATCGAGAAATAAAACACTCGGTGCCAGCGATGCCGCTTCGAATAGCTGCCGAAGATTGCTCGCGGTCTCGCCAAGAAAGGTGGTTATTATGCTATCCAGTCGAGCTACGACCAGTGGCATCTTTAGTTCGAATGCCAATACTTCAGCACATAGTGTTTTACCGCATCCAGGGGGTCCGCAAAACAACAGCTTTGATCGCGGTTTCAGCCCGAAGCGGCGGATATCGTCGCCACGTCTGAATTCTTCAACTATTTCCGAAAGAACTCTATAATTTTCCGCATCGAGGACAATGTCTGAAACGCGGTGCGTTGGATCCACATAATGGAAGAGGTCTGCCCCCTTGCTATTCTTCCTCGTCAGGGCCACGAGTTTGCCGGATTGCCTACCCGACTTCGAGGCTGTTTTCTTGGGAGTGATTGCAGCGATTGATGTCTCCTCCGCAAGCGAAGCGAACGCCGATTGTCGGTCGTCTGCATCTTCACTTAGGCGACTTGCAAAAGCAAACCCCTTAAAGTCAGGTTTCATATTCTCAATCCAACGTGCGATTTCGTGGTCGGCGAACTGTACGCCTAGTGGGTTACAGCAGCCGAGACGATATATCCACCCATGTTTCATGATGCCAGCAGTGTCCAACCTTGGCCGTTTGAGGTTGTGCTTGTATTTACAATATGATGCATTCACGCCTCGGCAATTGGCTGCAAAGCTGTCCACAACATTCGACAAAAGGTGATATGTCGGACGGTCAATTTTGGTGCGGACCAATTTTCTTAAGCAGTGGCAGGTAGATTTGTTCATGACTATCAAGCCCAAGAAGACCTTCAGGGGCACTTGGCAGAGCAAGAAGAATAGACTTACCGAATTCGTGAGGACGATCGTGAAGGGCCCTAACGTCGCGCCTAACCATGGCTGGCGGCATACCTTTAAGATGCGAGGCTTCGAGGCTGGCATACAAGAGAAAGTGCTTGATGCGATCTGCGGGCATGCTCCTGGCACCGTGGGAAGGGCTTATGGCAGCGTCACAATGCAAACAAAGGTTGACGCTCTTAGTATTTTCCCGCGATACATGATCCCAGAACGGATCGACATGGGCGTCGGCAGACAATGAGGAAAATTCTCCTGATCACATTCGTGGTCTTCTCAATCGGTCCCCTATTTGGCTATTGGTATTTGTATGGAAGCCCTCTTCCGCGGCTAAACTTTCGCGACCCCATCACATGGGTCTCTCTTTATGGCCTTGTGGCTGGTTATATTGGAGTATTCTTCTCGGCCTTTGCTGCCATTGAAGTATACGGATTATCAACGCGATATCGGAGCAAGATCCGCTTGCCGATGGAAAAGCGCAAGCTGACGAAGGTCACCACTCGCCTTTCTGAGGCATCAGCGGAGAACGCCCGTTCTTTGCTATCGGGTGCTTTGATGTCTGAGATAATGGTTTGCTTGAACTCAATTGTGAGGCTTAGCGACGGGACCATCAAGCAAAACGCTAAGAAGGCACTGAAACTACATGCTGAAGTTGTTGATTGGGCTCGCGCAAACATCGGAAGTGAGGAGCCCATGCATTCCTGCCAGCACTTCTACACACTTTACGAACAGTTGAACGTGGTAAAATTAGAGATAGACAACTCTATTGCAGACGAGAAGGCCACCTAAATGAGCTACACGAATAAAGATTGGCTGAATGCTATAACTCGCCTGATAGAAAAGACGTCAAAAGGTGAATACAAATGGCGGCTAACCGATAAGTTTCGAGAAGACCCGTATGAAGAGACGGATTCCGCATATGAGCTATGGATCAAACTCAACCGCTATGTTGTCCGATGCGTAAAAATCAGGGAGTATTTTAGCGAAGAACCTAATGACTACATGTGGTCTGGTGGCTTTCACCGACTAGAAATCTACCACGACGACGAGCAAGGGAGGCCGGTAAAAGTGGCCGTGGCCCCTCAGCTCGATGCCGTCCGCGATCTCTTTCTGAAGGTTCAAGCGTCTTACGCGTTTAATCAAGGGATTTTGGATGATCTTTTGAAAGGTGAGGACGATTAGACGCTGGCCTTCAATATCCTGAAGACGCTTGCCCTGCTAATCCCCAAGGCCGCTACGATCTCCATAGGGGCTTTGCCTTCCTGCCTCAGCCGCATCACTTCAGTCGCCTTATCGCGTGCCGTAGGTGCCCGCCCCTTGTATTTCCCTTCCGCCTTGGCCTTAGCGATACCTTCACGCTGCCTCTCAAGCATCAACTCGCGTTCGAACTCCGCGATAGACCCCAAGAGATTCAGCATGAGCTTCCCCGTGGGCGTCCCCGTGTCCAAGTTGAGGGCCAAGATGCGTAACTCCACGCCCTTCTTGCGCAGCGTCCCAGTGATCTCCACAAGGTCCGCCACTGAGCGGGCCAGACGGTCCAACTTCGTGACGATCAAAACGTCCCCGTCGCGAACATACTCCAAGGCCCGCTCAAGCTCCTGCCTGCGGTTCGCCACTGAGGAAATCTCCTCCTTGAATACCTTGTTGCAGCCGGCCGCGTGGAGGTCCCGGAGCTGGGCTTCAAGCCCTGCCTTCTGGTCTGTGGTGGAGGTGCGGGCGTAGCCGATGAGGACAGGTGAGGGCATGGAAGGGTCTCCGTGAGTATCGCTAGGGTCGCGGACAAAGTGATACTTACAGTCTCAAATGTCAAGACCTATTCGTGTGAGACGCAAAGAGAGACCTCTTGTGGAGACTCACAAGGGCAAGCCCTATTGAGACCGCAGTGTGCGACGGGAGGGCTCGAATGTTGGCTGCAATGCTTATTGGATATCCCGTCCAGCAATAGGCAGCGCGACGGATCAGTGAGATCGCCGACAAGCCGCGCCCATTTCGATCTGCGCAGGGCGGGACGGGGGGAAGTGCCTTTGCGTTGCCACGTGATCCCGTATCTCGCGTGAGGGACTGAACCGCGCCGGATTTGCCGGAGACCCCAACTCGTGAGAAGTAGGGTCTATGACAAGCAAGACGACGAACAAATTTTCCCCTGAAGTCCGCGCCCGCGCCGTTCGAATGGTGTCGGAACATGAG